>NZ_SAUF01000004.1 GCF_004023665.1 Afifella aestuarii | reverse complement strand
TGCCGGCATCGTCTCCGAAATCATCGAGTAACCGCGATCGGGCGTGAAGAGAGGGGCCGACCGTGACGGATTGCTGCGGATCGGCCTTTCACGCTCGAAGGTTGCTCGGTTGCGCTTGCGCCGGCAGCTGCATCTGTGTAGTTCCAGCGCAGGCGAGTCGGCCGCCATGGTCGCTCAAGAGAATTTCGTTCCGGCAAATCGCATTTCCGCGGTGATGCCGGATGAAGGGGTGTAGCTCAGCTGGTAGAGCACCGGTCTCCAAAACCGGTGGTCGGGGGTTCGAATCCCTCCGCCCCTGCCAGATTACAGACGGGATCGCGATCCACTCTTAAGGGAGCCTTAATGAGGGGGTTGCGTCGACGGATGAAACTGACTAACTAGAAGGTTCGGAGGCGCGCGGTCAGGGTGATCGCGCGCCTTTGAGTTCGGCGGCATGGCGAAAACCAATCCTTTTCAATTCCTACAGCAGACGCGGACCGAAGTCGGCAAGGTCACTTGGCCAACTCGGCGCGAGACGCTGATCACAACCGTGATGGTCTTCGTCATGGTATTTCTGGCGGCGATTTTCTTTTTCGTCGCGGACCAGATTATGAGCTGGGGCGTCGGGTTGCTGCTCGGCGCCGCCGGCTGAGCCCGCAAGGCAGAGATTGATGGCGAAACGCTGGTATATCGTCCACGCCTACTCGAATTTTGAGAGCAAGGTCGCTGAGTCCATTCGCGAAAAAGCGGAGGCGGCGGGGCTCGATCATCTGATCGATGAGATCCTGGTTCCGAAGGAGAAGGTCGTCGAGGTGCGTCGTGGCCGCAAGGTCGACGCAGAGCGCAAGTTTTTTCCGGGCTATGTGCTCGTTAAGATGGATATGACCGACGAGGCGTTCCATCTCATCAAGAATACGCCGAAAGTGACCGGCTTTCTTGGTGCCGACAACAAGCCCACACCGATCCCTGATTCGGAAGCCGAGCGCATCATGGCGCAGGTGCAGGAGGGCGTCGATCGTCCGAAGCCTTCGGTCAATTTCGAGATTGGCGAGAGAATTCGCGTTGCCGACGGACCTTTCGCGTCCTTCGAGGGCAATGTCGAGGAGGTCGACGAGGAGAGGGCGCGCGTCAAGGTCGCGGTGTCGATCTTCGGTCGCTCGACCCCTGTTGAGCTGGAATACGGGCAGGTCGAAAAGCTCTGACCCGAATGGCCGCCGGTCCGTGCGATCCGGCGGTCGAGCGGAAGGCTTCGGTCTTCCAGTTGAAGCGTGGAAGGTCGGGACGGTGGCCACAGCGTCTCATCAAGACCGGACCACGCGTCGCGCCGCGCCGCCGGGGTCCGTCTCCGGGCGGCACATAACGGAGTGAAAGATGGCAAAGAAGATTACAGGGTACCTGAAGCTGCAGGTACCGGCGGGTGCGGCCAATCCGTCTCCGCCAATCGGGCCGGCGCTGGGTCAGCGCGGTCTGAACATTATGCAGTTCTGCAAGGATTTCAACGCCGCTTCTCAGGAAATGGAGAAGGGCTCTCCGGTGCCGGTGGTGATCACCATCTTCGCCGACAAATCCTTCACCTTCGCGATGAAGACGCCGCCGGTGTCGTACTTCCTGAAGAAGGCTGCCAAGGTCCAGAAGGGCTCCAAGGCGCCGGGCAAGGATGGTGCTGGCAAGGTGTCACGCGATCAGGTTCGCGAGATCGCCGAGCAGAAAATGAAGGATCTCAACGCTGCCGACGTCGAAGCGGCAATGCGTATGGTCGAGGGCTCCGCGCGCTCGATGGGCCTGGAAGTGGTGGGCTGACGTCATGGCGAAAGTAGCAAAGCGTATGCAGTCGATCTCGGAAGGCATCGATCGCGAAAAGCTCTACGCCGCGGATGAGGCGGTCCGCATGGTCAAAGAGCGCGCCAAGGCGAAGTTCGACGAGACTGTCGAGGTGGCGTTCAATCTCGGTGTCGATCCACGTCACGCCGACCAGATGGTTCGCGGTGTCGTCTCGCTGCCGAACGGTACGGGCCGCACGGTCCGGGTCGCCGTCTTCGCTCGCGGCGAAAAGGCCGACGATGCGCAAAAGGCCGGTGCCGACGTCGTCGGGGCGGAAGACCTTGTCGAGCAGGTTCAGAATGGCCAAATCAACTTCGATCGGGTCATCGCCACGCCGGACATGATGCCGCTCGTCGGTCGTCTCGGTAAGATTCTCGGGCCGCGCGGCATGATGCCGAACCCGAAGGTCGGAAGCGTGACCATGGACGTTGCGAAGGCCGTCAAGGACGCCAAGGGCGGTTCGGTGGAGTTCCGCGTCGAGAAGGCGGGTATCGTTCACGCCGGCATCGGGAAGGCCTCGTTCAGCGAGGAGGCGCTTATCGAAAACCTCCGCGCGTTCACCGAGGCAGTCAACCGCGCCAAGCCGAGCGGTGCCAAGGGTTCGTACCTTCAGCGCGTGACGATCGCGTCGACGCAGGGACCTGGTGTCAAAATCGACGTCAGCTCGCTTTCCGCGAGCTGAGTAGAAATTCCAGCCGGAGCGATCCGGCCGGAAAGGCCGCCGGCAAGCCGGCGGCCGACCTGTCCGAGACTGCAGGTGAGGAATTTTGTCCTCTTAAGCCCGAGTGTCACGAAGGGCCTGCATAAGACGGTGATGGGCCGAATTCGCCGAAAGGCAGTCGGTTCGAACCTCAGCCCCCGGGTTTCCGGGGCCCGCGCCTTCCATCGCGAAGGCAGGGGGACAGGCGTTCACCGCCGCCCTCTCCGCAAGGAGTGGCCCGGAAGGGCAGGGCGGCAGAAGCGAAGCCGTCTCCCTGTCAAAAGGTGGGGAGGCAGATGAGGAAGAGGCAGTGGATAGAGCGCAGAAAAGCGAAATGGTCGACAGCCTCAACGGCGTGTTTTCGGACACGGGCGTTGTGGTCGTTGCCCACTATTCCGGCCTGACCGTCGCCGACATGACAGACCTTCGTGGTCGCATGCGCGCTGCGGGCGGGAGCCTCAAGGTGGTCAAGAACCGCCTCGTCAAGCTCGCTCTGAAGGGCACGGACGCCGAGCATATCAGCGATCTGTTCCAGGGCCCGACGGTCATCGCCTATTCAGATGATCCCGTCGCTGCTCCCAAAGTCGCCGCAGACTTCGCCAAGGCGAAGGAGAAGTTCGTCATTCTCGGCGGTGCGATGGGTGCAACCAACCTGGACAAGGACGGAGTGGAGGCGCTTGCCAAGCTTCCGTCGCTGGATGAGCTGCGTGCCAAGCTGGTCGGCATGATCAACACGCCTGCCACCCGCCTTGCGGGTGTCACTCAGGCGCCGGCCGGACAGCTTGCCCGGGTTTTCGGAGCGTACGCGAAAAAGGACGAGGCGGCTTGAGGCCGACCTTGAAGAGACCAATCCGGTTCGAACCGACAAGGAACTGAGTAAATGGCTGATCTTGCTAAGATTGTGGACGATCTGTCCAACCTGACCGTGCTGGAGGCCGCTGAGCTCTCCAAGATGCTGGAAGAGAAGTGGGGCGTCTCCGCCGCTGCTCCGGTTGCCGTTGCGGCTGCCGGTGGCGCTGCCGGCGGCGAGGCTGCCGCGGAAGAGGAAAAGGATGAGTTCGACGTCATCCTCGCCTCTGCCGGCGACAAGAAGATCAACGTCATCAAGGAAGTCCGCGCCATTACCGGCCTTGGACTGAAAGAGGCGAAGGATCTCGTCGAAGGCGCTCCGAAGCCGGTCAAGGAAGCGGCCTCCAAGGCCGAGGCCGAAGAGATCAAGAAGAAGCTCGAAGAAGCCGGCGCTACCGTCGAGCTCAAGTAAGCTTCTGTTGGCGCACAGAGTTTTGTGCGTTTGAGATTGGGCGGTCCCGCATAAACGCGGGGCCGCCCGCAGGCTTTCTCGATGGTCGCCCGTCATGGCGACCCTCCAGACAGCCGTCAACATCCGCTCCGAGCGAGGACGAGGACCATCCATGGCGAACACTGCCGTTCAGACCGCAAGCTTTTCCGGCCGCCGCCGCATCCGCAAGTTCTTCGGTCACATCACCGAAGCGGCCGAGATGCCGAACCTGATCGAGGTGCAGAAATCCTCCTACGATCAGTTTCTCATGGTGGAAGAGCCAGAAGGCGGCCGCGGCGACGAAGGCATTCAGGCCGTCTTCAAGTCCGTTTTCCCGATCACGGACTTCTCCGGCCAGGCGATGCTGGAGTTTGTGCGCTACGAATTCGAGCCGCCGAAATACGATACCGACGAATGCCGGCAGCGTGACATAACCTACGCCGCGCCGCTCAAGGTGACGCTGCGGCTGATCGTCTTCGATGTGGACGAGGATACGGGTGCGAAGTCCGTCAAGGACATCAAAGAGCAGGACGTCTATATGGGCGACATGCCGCTGATGACGGACAACGGCACGTTCATCATCAATGGTACCGAGCGCGTCATCGTCTCCCAGATGCATCGCTCGCCGGGTGTCTTCTTCGACCACGACAAGGGCAAGACGCACTCCTCGGGCAAGCTTTTGTTTGCCGCCCGCATCATTCCGTATCGGGGCTCCTGGCTCGACATCGAGTTCGACGCCAAGGACGTGGTGCATGCGCGCATCGACCGCCGCCGCAAGATTCCGGTTACGTCGCTTTTGATGGCGCTCGGGATGGACGGCGAGGAAATCCTTTCGACCTTCTACGACATCGTGACGGCGACGCGCGGTGACAACGGCTGGATCGTTCCCTTCGATCCGGAAAAGCTGCGTGGGACGAAGGCGAGCGAAGACTATGTCGACGCCGCGAGCGGCGAGGTCGTCGTCGAGGCCGGCAAGAAGATCACCGCCCGTCTGGCGCGTCAGCTGGTTGAAAAGGGCGTCAAGTCGCTGGTCGTCTCCGACGAGCAGGTTCTCGGCCGTTTCCTCGGCGAGGACATCGTCAACTTCGAGACGGGCGAGATCTATGCGGAGGCCGGCGACGAGGTCTCCGAGAAGATGCTCGATCAGCTTCGTGAGCTCAACCGCAACGAGATCGCGCTTCTCGAGATCGACCACGTCAATGTCGGCGCTTATATGCGCAACACGCTGGCGGCCGATAAGAACGAGAGCCGCGAGGACGCGCTGTTCGACATCTATCGTGTGATGCGTCCGGGCGAGCCGCCGACGATCGAGACGGCAGAGGCGATGTTCCAGTCGCTGTTCTTCGATCCGGAGCGCTACGACCTCTCTGCGGTCGGCCGCGTGAAGATGAACATGCGCCTCGACCTTCAGACCGAGGACACGATGCGGGTCCTGCGCAAGGAGGATATCCTTGCGGTCATCCGCATGCTCCTCGACCTGCGTGACGGTCGCGGCGAGATCGACGACATCGACAATCTCGGCAATCGCCGCGTGCGGTCGGTCGGCGAGCTGATGGAAAATCAGTACCGCGTCGGCCTTCTGCGCATGGAGCGCGCGATCAAGGAGCGTATGTCGTCGGTCGAGATCGACACGGTGATGCCGCAGGATCTGATCAACGCTAAGCCGGCGGCTGCCGCGGTGCGCGAGTTCTTCGGATCTTCGCAGCTGTCGCAGTTCATGGACCAGACCAACCCGCTGTCGGAAATCACCCACAAGCGGCGCCTGTCGGCGCTTGGCCCGGGTGGTCTGACGCGTGAGCGGGCCGGCTTCGAAGTGCGCGACGTGCATCCGACCCATTACGGCCGCATCTGCCCGATCGAGACGCCGGAAGGCCCGAATATCGGCCTCATCAACTCGCTCGCCACTTTTGCGCGCGTCAACAAATACGGCTTCATCGAAAGCCCGTATCGGCGCATCGTCGAAGGCAAGGTGACGGACGAGGTCGTGTATCTCTCGGCCATGGAAGAGGCGAAGTACACGGTCGCCCAGGCGAACGCTCAGCTCGACGAAGAGGGACGCTTCGCCAACGAGCTCGTCACGTGCCGTCACAGCGGCGACGTCTCGATGGTGTCGCGCGACAAGGTCGACCTCATGGACGTGTCGCCGAAGCAGCTCGTTTCGGTGGCCGCGGCGCTCATTCCGTTCCTGGAAAACGATGACGCCAACCGCGCGCTCATGGGATCGAACATGCAGCGGCAGGCCGTGCCTCTGGTGCGTGCCGAGGCGCCGCTCGTCGGGACCGGCATGGAGCCGATCGTGGCGCGCGATTCGGGCGCAGCGATTACGGCAAGGCGGACCGGCGTCGTCGATCAGGTCGATGCCACGCGTATCGTCATTCGGGCCACGGAAGAGATCGACACCTCAAAGTCCGGCGTCGACATCTACCGGCTGCAGAAGTTCCAGCGGTCCAACCAGAACACCTGCATCACGCAGCGTCCGCTGGTGCGGGTCGGCGAGCAGGTGCGCAAGGGCGAAGTGATTGCTGACGGTCCGTCGACGGATATCGGTGATCTCGCGCTCGGCCGGAACGTGCTCGTCGCGTTCATGCCGTGGAACGGCTACAACTTCGAGGATTCCATCCTCCTGTCGGAGCGGATCGTTCGCGACGATGTCTTCACCTCGATCCATATCGAGGAATTCGAGGTGATGGCGCGCGACACGAAGCTCGGTCCGGAAGAGATCACGCGCGATATTCCGAACGTCTCGGAAGAGGCGCTTCGCAATCTCGACGAAGCGGGCATCGTCTATATCGGTGCGGAAGTGCAGCCGGGCGACATTCTGGTCGGTAAGATCACGCCGAAGGGCGAAAGCCCGATCACGCCGGAAGAGAAGCTTCTGCGCGCGATCTTCGGCGAGAAGGCCTCGGATGTGCGGGACACCTCGCTCCGCATGCCGCCAGGAACCTACGGCACCATCGTGGAAGTGCGCGTCTTCAACCGCCACGGCGTGGAGAAGGACGAGCGTGCGATGGCTATCGAGCGCGAAGAGATCGAGCGTCTCGCCAAGGACCGCGACGACGAGCAGTCGATCCTCGACCGCAACATCTACGGCCGTCTGGCCGACATGTTGCGCGGCGAGGCGGGTGCCGCCGGACCGAAGGGCTTCAAGAAGGGCACTGAAATCACCGACGAGGTGATGGCAGAATATCCCCGCTCGCAGTGGTGGCTGTTTGCCGTCGGCGACGACAAGAAGATGTCGGACATCGAGGGCCTGAAGCAGCAGTACGACGAGAGCCGCAAGCGTCTGGAAAATCGCTTCATCGACAAGGTCGAGAAGCTGCAGCGCGGCGACGAGCTGCCTCCTGGCGTCATGAAGATGGTCAAGGTCTTCGTCGCTGTGAAGCGCAAGATCCAGCCTGGCGACAAGATGGCCGGCCGGCATGGCAACAAGGGTGTCGTGTCGAAGATCGTGCCGGTCGAGGACATGCCGTTCCTGGCAGACGGGACGCATGCCGATATCGTGCTCAATCCGCTCGGCGTGCCGAGCCGCATGAATGTCGGACAGATTCTCGAAACGCATCTCGGCTGGGCTTGCGCCAATCTCGGCAAGCAGATCGGCGAGCTCGTGGAAGCCTACCGCAAGAGCGGCGACGTGCAGCCTTTGCGCTCACATCTGTCGGGCATCTACGACGACAACGACAAGAACGAGAAGATCTCGTCGTTCGACGATGAATCGGTCGTGCGTCTCGGTCATCAGCTCACCTCCGGTGTGCCGATTGCGACCCCGGTCTTCGACGGTGCCAAAGAGGCCGATATCGACGAGCTTCTGGAAAAGGCGGGTCTCAACCGCTCGGGCCAGGCTCAGCTCTTCGACGGCAAAACCGGCGAACCGTTCGATCGTAACGTCACCGTCGGCTACATCTACATGCTGAAGCTGCACCATCTCGTCGACGACAAGATCCATGCGCGGTCCATCGGTCCGTACTCGCTCGTCACCCAGCAGCCGCTGGGCGGTAAGGCGCAGTTCGGCGGACAGCGTTTCGGCGAAATGGAGGTCTGGGCCCTGGAAGCTTACGGCGCGGCCTATACCTTGCAAGAGATGCTGACGGTGAAATCGGACGACGTCGCGGGCCGTACCAAGGTCTACGAAGCGATCGTCAGAGGCGACGATACCTTCGAAGCGGGTATCCCGGAGAGCTTCAACGTTCTCGTCAAAGAGATGCGTTCGCTCGGCCTCAGCGTCGATCTGGAAGATTCCGAGAAGATGCGTTCTCTGCCACAGAGTTACGACAAGGATGCCGCAGAATAGTGCGGCATCCCATTGCCTCGACCAGACTAACCCAGCCGCTTCCCCCGGCGGCGCGGCGTCGCTTGGTGCGGCGCGAGGAACATTGGCAAGGAGAATGACCCTATGAACCAAGAGGTCATGAACATCTTCAGCCCGCAGGCGCAGCAGCAGACGTTCGATCAGATTCGAATTTCTCTCGCGAGCCCTGAGAAGATTCTGTCTTGGTCTTACGGCGAGATCAAAAAGCCGGAAACCATCAACTACCGGACGTTCAAGCCTGAACGCGACGGTCTGTTCTGCGCGCGCATCTTTGGCCCGATCAAGGACTATGAGTGCCTGTGCGGCAAGTACAAGCGGATGAAGTATAAGGGCATCATCTGCGAAAAGTGCGGTGTGGAAGTCACCCTTGCGCGCGTTCGGCGCGAGCGCATGGGCCATATCGAGCTCGCCGCTCCGGTTGCGCATATCTGGTTCTTGAAGTCGCTGCCGTCGCGCATCGCTCTCATGCTCGACATGACGCTGAAGGACATCGAGCGCGTCCTTTATTTCGAGAACTACATCGTCGTGGAGCCGGGCATCACGCCGCTCCAGGAGAAGCAGCTGCTCTCCGAAGACGAGTATCTCGAGGCGCAGGATCAGTACGGCGCCGACAGCTTCACCGCCATGATCGGTGCGGAAGCCGTGCGCGAGCTGTTGATGGCGATCGATCTCGAGACGGAGGCCGTGCGCCTGCGCCAGGAGATCGCCGAAGCAACGACGGAGCTGAAGCCGAAGAAGCTTGCCAAGCGCCTCAAGGTCATTGAGGCCTTCACGGCCTCCGGCAACCGTCCGGAATGGATGGTGATGACGGTCGTTCCGGTCATTCCGCCGGATCTGCGTCCGCTCGTACCGCTCGATGGCGGTCGTTTCGCGACGTCGGATCTCAACGATCTCTATCGCCGCGTCATCAACCGCAACAACCGCCTGAAGCGCCTCATCGAGCTGCGTGCGCCGGACATCATCATCCGCAACGAAAAGCGGATGCTGCAGGAATCCGTCGATGCGCTGTTCGACAACGGCCGTCGCGGCCGCGTCATCACGGGCACCAACAAGCGCCCGCTGAAGTCGCTCTCCGACATGCTGAAGGGCAAACAGGGCCGTTTCCGGCAGAACCTTCTCGGCAAGCGCGTCGACTATTCCGGCCGTTCGGTCATCGTGGTCGGTCCGGAGATGAAGCTGCATCAATGCGGCCTGCCGAAGAAGATGGCGCTCGAGCTGTTCAAGCCGTTCATCTATTCGCGCCTCGACGCCAAGGGCTATTCGGCCACGGTGAAGCAGGCGAAGAAGCTGGTGGAGAAGGAGAAGCCGGAGGTCTGGGATATCCTCGACGAGGTCATCCGCGAGCATCCGGTTATGCTCAACCGGGCGCCGACCTTGCACCGCCTCGGCATTCAGGCTTTCGAGCCGGTGCTGGTGGAAGGCAAGGCGATCCAGCTGCATCCGCTCGTCTGCGCAGCCTTCAATGCCGACTTCGACGGCGACCAGATGGCGGTCCACGTGCCGCTGTCGCTGGAAGCACAGCTCGAAGCCCGCGTTCTGATGATGTCGACCAACAACATTCTGCACCCGGCGAATGGTCAGCCGATCATTGTGCCGTCGCAGGATATCGTTCTCGGTCTCTATTATCTCTCGGTGATGCAGGACAACGAGCCGGGCGAGGGGATGCTGTTCGGCTCGATCAACGAGCTGCATCATGCGCTCGAGGTCGGTGCGGTGACGCTGCACACGAAGATCAAGGGTCGCTACAAGGGTATCGGCCCCGATGGCGAGCCTAACTCGAAGATCTACGAGACAACGCCTGGGCGTATGTTGATCGGCGAGCTTCTTCCGAAGCATCCCGCGATCCCGTTCGACATCTGCAACAAGCTGATGACGAAGAAGGAGATCAGCCGGACGATCGATACGGTCTACCGGCATACGGGCCAGAAAGAGACCGTGATCTTCTGCGACCGGATCATGCAGCTCGGCTTCCGTCAGGCGGCCCGCGCCGGCATTTCGTTCGGCAAGGACGATATGGTCATTCCGGAGGCGAAGACGGCGCTCGTCGAAGAGACGCGTCAGCTCGCGGCCGAATATGAGCAGCAGTACAATGATGGCCTGATCACTCAGGGCGAGAAGTACAACAAGGTCGTCGACGCCTGGGCGAAGTGCACCGACAAGGTCGCCGACGAGATGATGAAGAAGATCCAGGCGGTCGAATTCGACGACGAGACCGGGCGCCAGAAGCAGGTCAACTCCATCTACATGATGTCGCATTCCGGTGCGCGTGGCTCTCCTGCTCAGATGAAGCAGCTGGCGGGCATGCGTGGCCTGATGGCCAAGCCGTCCGGCGAGATCATCGAGAGCCCGATCATCTCCAACTTCAAAGAAGGCCTGTCGGTTCTGGAGTACTTCAACTCCACGCACGGTGCCCGAAAGGGGCTGGCCGACACCGCTTTGAAGACGGCGAACTCGGGTTATCTCACGCGCCGTCTCGTCGACGTGGCCCAGGACTGCATCATCACCGAGACCGATTGCGGCTCGGAGAATGGCCTCACCATGCAGGCGATTGTCGATGCGGGCCAGGTTGTCGCGACGATCGGCCAGCGCGTCCTTGGGCGCACGGCAGCCGAAGACGTGACGGACTCGGCCACGGGCGAGATCATCGTGCCGAAGGGCGAGCTCATCGAAGAGCGGCATGTGGAAGCGATCGAGGCGGCCGGCGTGCAGTCCGTGCTCATTCGTTCGGTTCTCACCTGCGAGACCAAATACGGCGTCTGCGGCAAGTGCTACGGTCGCGATCTGGCTCGCGGTACGCCGGTCAATATGGGCGAGGCCGTCGGCGTCATCGCGGCGCAGTCGATCGGCGAGCCGGGAACGCAGCTCACCATGCGGACCTTCCACATCGGTGGTACGGCGCAGGTGGTCGATCAGTCGTTCCTGGAATCGACGTTCGAGGGCACGGTCGAAATCCGCAACCGTTCCGTGGTGCGCAATTCCGAAGGTCGGCTCATCGCCATGGGCCGCAACATGCAGGTCGCCATTCTCGATGAGAAGGGCAAGGAGCGGTCGAGCCACCGCGTCCCGTACGGCGCCAAGCTGTTCGTGGACGAGGGCGACACGATCAAGCGGGGGCAGCGGATTGCCGAATGGGATCCGTATACCCGGCCGATCGTGACGGAAGTCGGCGGCAAGGTGTCGTTTGAGGATATGGTCGAAGGCGCCTCCGTGACGGAGACAGCCGACGAATCGACCGGCATCACCAAGCGCGTCGTCATCGACTGGCGGGCGAGCCCGCGTGGGGCGAACCTGAAGCCTGCTCTCGTCGTCTTCGATGCGAACGGCGAGCCGGCGAAGCTCGAGCGCGGCGGCGACGCCCGCTACCAGCTCTCGGTCGATGCCATTCTCTCGGTGGAGCCGGGAGACGAGGTGGCACCGGGCGATGTGCTGGCACGTATTCCGCTTGAAAGCGCCAAGACGCGCGACATCACCGGCGGTCTGCCGCGGGTGGCGGAGCTCTTCGAAGCGCGGCGTCCGAAGGATCACGCCATTATTGCCGAGCAGGCAGGTATGGTCCGCTTCGGCCGCGATTATAAGAACAAGCGGCGTATCGTGATCGAGCCTGTCGATGGCGAAGGCGAGCCGGTGGAATATCTGATCCCGAAGGGACGGCCGTTCCATCTGCAGGAAGGCGACGTCATCGAGAAGGGCGACTTCATTCTCGATGGTCTGCCGGCCCCGCACGACATCCTGGCGATCAAGGGCGTGGAAGAGCTTGCGGCTTACCTCGTCAACGAGATCCAGGAGGTCTACCGACTGCAGGGCGTGTTGATCAACGACAAGCACATCGAGGTGATCGTTCGCCAGATGCTGCAGAAGGTCGAGATCACCGAGCAGGGCGACAGCGACCTCATCTCGGGCGAGCAGGTCGACCGTATCGAGCTCGATGCGATCAATGCGCGTCTCCACGAAGAGGGCAAGCGGACCGCCGAAGGCGTGCCGGTGCTGCTGGGTATCACGAAGGCGAGCCTGCAGACCCGCTCGTTCATCTCCGCGGCCTCCTTCCAGGAGACCACTCGAGTGCTCACCGATGCTGCCGTCAACGGCAAGATCGATACACTCGAAGGCCTCAAGGAGAACGTCATCGTCGGCCGCCTCATTCCGGCTGGTACTGGCGGCGCGATTGCGCGGCTGCGCGCGATCGCTCAGCGGCGTGACGAGCTCATCGCCGAGGACGAGCGCAAGCGGGCGGAAATCTCCGCCAAGGCTGCTCTCGTCGATCTGAGCGGCGGCGAGGGAGCCCCGGTCGACGCGGCCGAATAGCCCTTCGAAGGGTCTCTGTTGAGTTTGAAAGCCCCGGCCGAGCGCCGGGGCTTTCGCGTTATACGGCCGCGTCGGGGCGCCGGAGACGCGACCTCTGTGGCCGGGCGAACACAGGCCCCAGCGAACTGTGGACCATTTACTTCCTCGACATTTTCTCGCGTGAAAATCGCTTGTGCAGGCCGACGATTCCTTTAGAGCAGCGCGGCCGGCGAAGAACCGCCGCAAGGCTCACAAGATCAGTCTCTGGGGAATGAACCTTTTCGGCCGCCCGCCGTTAACGGGGCCGAGGGGAACCAGAACTCAACGGAACAGGATAAATGGCCGGACACCTTGTCAAACGCACCCTGCTGTTTTTCGGGTTGACGTTCGGGTACGCGACGATTGCAGCGATCCCGTACCTCAACTGAGGCAGATTTTCAGTTCAACAAAAGGGCCGGCCGTAGCGCCGGCCTTTTTTTGTTTAGTCGACGGTATCTGTCGCGCTCGGCGAATCGGAGCGCCCGGTGGCGAGAGGTCCCGGCGATTCGTTTTCCGTGAATTTCGGGCCGCACGGCTCTTGTGGGAGCGATTCTCTTTCGATTAGAATCGCATACGGCCGCCTTTTGGAGGCGATCGGCGAACATTTCGCCCTGCTGCGATAGATCCTGTGGCCAGGTCGGCGCCAAAGCGAGCTTTGAATCGTCGATTCCGGGCCCTGACGCCGCAAACGTTAAGAAAACCCGGGCCTCGGGGTTGACGCGAACCCTACCACTGGCTAGATGAGCACCACCCAAGGGGCAGGCGGTAAGCCAAGCCCTGTTTCGTGCGTCCATTGCGCGAGACTACAAGGCTTAAACGCTGCCCGGGTTTGAATGCGATACGAGTTTTGGATCACGATTGCGGTCTCCCGCAATCCTCTGTTTCGAGCGCTGCAACCTTCTAAAGGTGATGCGGCGCGATTCATGTCGTGTTCGTGAGGGATTCGATAGAACGGAAGCCGGACATATTAATGCCGACGATCAACCAGCTCATCCGCAAGCCGCGTCACGACAAGCCGCGGCGTAACAAGGTGCCGGCGCTCGAGGCCAATCCGCAGAAGCGCGGTGTGTGCACGCGCGTCTACACGACGACGCCGAAGAAGCCGAACTCCGCGCTGCGTAAGGTTGCCAAGGTGCGCCTCACCAACGGCTACGAAGTCGTCGGCTATATCCCGGGCGAGGGCCATAATCTTCAGGAGCACTCCGTGGTGATGATCCGCGGCGGGCGCGTGAAGGACCTTCCGGGTGTTCGCTATCACATTCTGCGCGGCGTCCTCGACACGCAGGGCGTCAAAGACCGTCGCCAGCGTCGTTCGAAGTACGGCGCCAAGCGGCCGAAGTAAGGAGAGGGGCGATGTCGCGACGCCGTCGTGCAGACAAGCGGGAAATCAATCCCGATCCGAAGTATGGGGATCGGGTGATCTCCAAGTTCATGAACTCCGTGATGTATCACGGTAAGAAGTCGGCTGCTGAATCGATCGTCTATGGGGCGCTCGAGAGTGTCGAAGGCCGGATGCGCCAGGATCCTGTCGCGGTCTTCCATCAGGCGCTCGACAACGTCATGCCGCATGTGGAAGTGCGCTCCCGCCGTGTCGGTGGTGCGACGTACCAGGTGCCGGTCGAAGTCCGGGTGGATCGCCGTCAGGCGCTGGCCATTCGCTGGCTGATCACGGCCGCCCGCGGCCGTAACGAGCGGACCATGAAGGAGCGCCTTTCCGGCGAGCTCATGGACGCTGCCAACAACCGCGGAAATGCGGTGAAGAAGCGCGAAGATACGCACCGCATGGCGGAAGCGAACCGCGCCTTCTCGCATTACCGCTGGTAACCGAAAGAAACGGGGCCCCACATGCCACGCGACTATAAGATCGAGGACTACCGCAATTTCGGCATCATGGCGCACATTGATGCTGGAAAGACCACGACGACAGAGCGGATCCTCTTCTACACCGGCAAGAGCCATAAGATGGGCGAGGTCCATGAGGGCGCCGCCACCATGGACTGGATGGAGCAGGAGCAGGAGCGGGGCATCACGATCACGTCGGCTGCGACGACCACCTTCTGGGCGGGTCGCGACGGCAAGAAGCGGCGCCTCAACATCATCGACACGCCAGGCCACGTCGACTTCACGATTGAAGTCGAGCGTTCGCTGCGTGTGCTCGACGGTGCGATTGCTCTTCTCGACGCCAATGCCGGCGTCGAGCCGCAGACCGAGACGGTTTGGCGCCAGGCGGACAAGTACAAAGTTCCGCGCATGATCTTCGTCAACAAGATGGATAAGATCGGCGCCGACTTTTACCGCTGCGTGGAGATGATCGAGGATCGTCTCGGTGCTCAGCCGCTGGTTCTTCAGCTGCCGGTCGGCGCGGAAAGCGACTTCAAGGGCGTCGTCGATCTCATCGAGATGAACGCTCGCCTCTGGCGCGACGAGACGCTCGGCGCACAGTGGGACGACGTGGAGATCCCAGAGGATCTTCGCGATCGGGCCGAAGAGTGGCGCGAGAAGCTCATCGAGACCGTTGTCGAGCTCGATGACACCGTCATGGAGGCCTATCTCGAAGGCAACATGCCGGACAACGACACGATCCGCCGGCTCGTCCGCAAGGGCACCTGCGCCGTGCAGTTCTTCCCGATCCTTGCCGGCTCGGCTTTCAAGAACAAGGGCGTTCAGCTTCTGCTCGACGCGGTCGTCGACTATCTGCCGAGCCCGGTCGAAGTGCACGCGATCCGCGGCATCGACCCGAAGAATGGCGAAGAGGTCAAGCGCGTCTCCTCGGACGACGAGCCGCTCTCGATGCTCGCGTTCAAGATCATGAACGACCCGTTCGTCGGCTCTCTGACCTTCGCCCGCATCTATTCGGGCAAGCTCGAATCGGGTGCCAGCCTGATGAACACGGTGAAGGAAAAGCGCGAGCGCATCGGTCGTATGCTTCTCATGCACTCCAACAACCGTGAAGAGATCAAGGAAGCGTTCGCTGGCGACATTGTCGCGCTCGTCGGTCTTAAGGACACGACGACGGGTGATACGCTCTGCGACCCAGTGAAGCCGGTCATCCTGGAGCGGATGGAATTCCCGGATCCGGTCATCGAGATCGCGATCGAGCCGAATTCCAAGGCCGACCAGGAGAAGATGGGCCTCGCCCTCAACCGCCTGGCGCAGGAGGATCCGTCCTTCCGCGTGAAGACGGACGAGGAATCCGGTCAGACGATCATTGCCGGCATGGGCGAGCTTCATCTCGACATTCTCGTCGATCGCATGAAGCGCGAGTTCAAGGTGGCGGCGAATGTCGGTCAGCCGCAGGTGGCGTATCGCGAGACGATCACGCAGGCTGCGGAAATCGACTACACGCACAAGAAGCAGAGCGGCGGTTCGGGCCAGTTTGCTCGCGTCAAGATCGTGTTCGAGCCGCAGGAGTCTGGTGCAGGCTTCGCGTTCGAATCCAAGATCGTCGGCGGCAACGTGCCGAAGGAATACATTCCGGGCGTCCAGAAGGGCCTGGAAAGCGTCCTTGGCAATGGTGTGCTGGCCGGCTTCCCGATGGTCGACCTCAAGGCGACGCTCCTCGATGGTGCGTACCATGACGTTGACTCCTCGGTGCTCGCCTTCGAAATCGCGGCTCGTGCCGCGTTCCGCGAAGGTGCCCAGAAGGCCAAGCCGGTTCTTCTCGAGCCGGTCATGAAGGTCGAGGTGGTGACGCCGGAGGATTACACCGGGTCTGTGATCGGTGACCTCAATTCCCGGCGTGGGCAGGTGCAGGGCCAGGAGATGCGTGGCAATGCCACCGTCATCAACGCCATGGTGCCGCTTGCCAACATGTTTGGTTACGTCAACACGCTGCGCTCGATGAGCCAGGGGCGTGCCCAGTACACCATGCAGTTCGACCATTACTCGCCGGTGCCGAGCCAGGTCGCCCAGGAAATTCAATCGAAATACGCCTGATTTCTTCAGAAACAGGTTGAGAAGTCAGACGGAGAGAGCTGATGGCAAAAGAGAAATTTTCGCGCACGAAGCCGCATGCGAACATCG
>NZ_SAUF01000003.1 GCF_004023665.1 Afifella aestuarii | reverse complement strand
ACCATATCATACATCCCCTCAAAGCCCCGCACCAACGCGGGGCTTTTGTGCGTTCTGAAACTGCCCGAACGTCCCGGCGACAGAGCGGCACACTCCTCACTCGGGCCCGAGCCCTCTCCGTCTGTCGCGACAGGGCGGGGCAACGAGGCTATTTAAGGCTGCTTACGCTGGCATGTGCGGTATTCAAGTGAAGGCTGGATTGCTTAAATAAGCTTGCGCTGCCAGGATGCGCCATGACCGATTCCGACCCTGATTTGCGCCTCGGCCGATATGTCGCAACGGCTGTCGGAGGCGAAAACGTCCGCGCCTTCGTTCCGCCGCCTCTGCCGCCGACGCCGCAGATCGACGTCCTGGCTCTTCTCGATCGCCTGAGTCTCGCCGAACGCGCGCTCGGGCGGTTGGACGGCATCACCATGCTGCTGCCGCGCCAGGAGCTCTTTCTCTATATGTATGTGCGCAAGGAGGCGGTGCTCTCGTCGCAGATCGAGGGGACGCAATCCACGCTGAGCGATCTCCTGCGCTTCGAGACCGAAGCTCGGGCGGGAGAGCCGATCGACGACATCCGCGAAGTCTCGAACTACGTCGATGCGATGATGTACGGGCTGGAACGGCTTGCCGAGCTTCCCTTGTCGTTGCGCCTCATCCGCGAGATGCATGGTCGGCTTTTGAAAAGCGGCCGCGGCGGCACGAAAGACCCGGGCGAATTCCGCCGCTCGCAGAACTGGATCGGGGGCTCGCGCCCCGGGAACGCGCTCTACGTTCCGCCGCCCGTCGCCGAACTCGATGGCTGTCTCGACGCGCTGGAGCGCTTCATCCACGAAGACGAATCGCCCCTGCCGGCCCTGATCAAGGCCGGGCTGCTGCATGTCCAGTTCGAGACGATCCACCCGTTTCTCGACGGCAACGGCCGCATCGGTCGCCTTTTGGTGACGCTGTATCTTTGCGTCAACGGGGTGCTGCGCAAGCCACTTCTCTATCTCAGCCTCTACCTGAAGACGCATCGTGCCGACTATTACCGCCTTCTTCAGGAGGTGCGCGAGCATGGCGCCTGGGAGGCCTGGCTCGACTTCTTCCTCGCCGGCGTTGCCGAAACGGCCAACCAGGCTTTCGAGGCGGCCACACGGATCGTCGACCTCTTCAAGGAAGACCGCGAGCGAATCACGAACGAAAGCGACCGCGCCGGCTCGGCGCTGCGCATCCACGAGCTCTTTCAGCAGAACCCGTTCCTGAGCTCCAACCAGCTCGTTGCGAAAACCGGCTTGTCGGCGCCGACAGTCAATGCGGCCCTGGCCGAACTGGAGAAGATGGGCATCGTCTCGGAAATCACGGGGCGCAAGCGAGGGCGGGTGTTCAGCTACCAGCGTTATCTTGCGATCCTCAGCGAGGGAACGGATCCCTTGCCCGCCGGCAGTTGAACGGTTTTGCCGTAAAAGCTCGCTGCCGCCCGGCGAAGACCGGCTTCGGGTGAAGAGCTTGCAGGCGAAGTCTCGGGCGCGCGACGGGGGTATCTGCGACATTTCCGCTCGCAGAAAGAGTGGCCCGTGCGGTCGGGAGCGGGTGTTCGACACGCCCGACGCCCTGTCGGCCCCATCTTGCTCGCCGGTCGGCGATTCGCGAGGCCGCAAACGATGGCTGCCGGGTGCGGCGTGATTCGCGTGTCGTGCTGGCTCGTTGGCCCGTGTGAGCGAGTCGGCTGCCGTTTTTGCCAGAGGTCTTGCTCACCGCACTTGAATGCATGCGTGGTTCGTATATTTCGTTTGTTTCGGATATTGCGGACAGTGCGCGCCGATGCGAGCCGCGAATCGATCAAGAGAACGTGCGAATCTCGCGCGGGATGTATAGGAGAAACGACATTTCTGCGCTCATCGACCAGACGCATGAGCCTTTCCTCGCAGACGAGGCGGAGGCTCTCATTGCACGCACGGCAGCCGATCGGCTGAAGGCGATCGCGGAGGCCCATCAAAGCGTCAAGATCACCGTCGACGGAGGGGCGGGCCAAAAGGTCATCGTACCGCTTCCGGCAAGGGCCGTTGCGCTCATCCACGAGGTGCTCGAGGCGATGGCGAGCCGGACCCCAGTCTCGCTGATTCCGCACGAGGCCGAGCTGACGACGCAGCAGGCGGCCGATTATCTCAACGTGTCACGGCCTTATCTGGTGCGCCAACTGGAAGCCGGGAAACTGGCGTTCCGCAAAGTCGGACGCCATCGGAGAGTGCGATTCGCGGATCTCATCGCCTATGAGCGGGCATGCCGCGACGTGCAGAAGAACGCTCTCAGAGATCTCGGTGAAGAGGCGAAGCGGCTGCGACTTGAATGATCTCGACCTTCACCGCGCTCATCGACGCCAATGTGTTCTATGGTGCGCGGCTGCGGAGCCTCGTGCTTTTTGTCGCCCAAACCAAGCTGTTCCGCGCCAGGTGGACGGATGCAGTTCACGATGAGTGGATCCGCAATCTGATCAGCAACCGGCCCGATCTGAAGCCGGAAGACCTTGCCCGCACCCGTGCGGCGATGAATGCGGCCGTGCCAGATTGTCTCGTGGAAGGATATGAGCCGCTTATTGCCGGCATCGAGCTGCCGGATCCCGACGACAGGCATGTGGTGGCAGCAGCGATCATGACGCGGGCCGATGTCATCGTCACGTTCAACGAGAAGGATTTTCCGGCCGCGATCCTGGAGGGTTTTCGGCTCGAGGCGAAGCACCCCGATCGATTCCTGATGGACGTCTTCGGCCTCGCCCCGAGCCTTTTTATCGATGCGGTGCGGGCGGATTTTGCGCACTACGCCGATCCGCCGCTTGATTACGGGGATTATCTCGAAAGCCTTTCGAGGGCGGGCATCCCGCGTCTCGCCGAGATGCTCAAAGCCTATGACGTCCTGATGCCGTCGAGCGGAAACGGGGGCTGACCACGCCCAACGCCTTGATCCCAGGCGAGCCGCTTGCGCGGGACCCGTCTTTGCAAGACCTTGACCGGAACGTGGAATGCCGGGAGCTGCACCATGGAGACATTCACCGGGGAGACATTCACCGGCGGGTGCCTGTGCGGGGAGGTGCGGTTCGTCGCGACGGGCCGGCCCTACCGCGTCGGGCTTTGCCATTGCCTCGATTGCCGCAAGCATCACGGGGCGGTCTTTCACGCCTCGGCGATCTTTCCTGACAATGCGGTGACAGTCACCGGCACGCCTGCCGATTATCGCGGGCGATATTTCTGCGCCCGGTGCGGCTCCTCGGTGTTTGCCCGCAGCGGCGACGAGGTGGAGATCCATCTCGGCGCGCTCGACGAGCCGGATCAGTTCGTCCCGACCTATGAAAGCTGGACAGTGCGGCGGGAATCCTGGCTCCCGGCGTTTCCGATGCGCCATCGCTATGCCCACGACCGGGATCCGTCGAGCCGCTTTGAGGACTGAGGCAAGGGGGGCGGGCGCGAGATCGCGGAAAACCGGGGCCGAACGAACGCTCTGTCGAATTTCGAAATGAGTCTGTTGACAGGCCGGAGAGGTCTGAATATATACCGCGACACCGGCGGCGGGGAGCACTGCTCTTCGGAGCTTGACGCTTCATCGCCGGCTTCCATT
>NZ_SAUF01000001.1:600000-785000 GCF_004023665.1 Afifella aestuarii | reverse complement strand
GGCGCCGGTCGACGAGGCGATCGAGGAAAAGATCGTCCAGGTCGCGACCGGCGATGCACTCACCAAGCTTCTGGAGGCCGAAGGCGCCACGGAGGTGGAGGCGGCCGAGATCCAGTCGACGATGATCGCCAATTTCGCCTTCGATTTCCGTGCCGGCCAGAAGCTGCGCCTCGGCCTTGCCGAAGACGACGCAGGACGCGTGCGCCCGGTCCGCATCAGCCTTTATTCCAACGGCCAGCATCTGGCGACGGTGGCGCTCTCCGATGGCGGCGCCTATGTGGCGGCGGCCGAGCCGAACTTCAGTGAAGGCGATTTCGAGACTGCGAACGCCGCCGATACGCGCTCCCGCTCCTCTCTTCCGAGCGTCTACAGCGCGCTCTGGCGCTCCGCCCTCAGCCTCGACATGAAGCCCGAGCTTGCCGAAAAGCTCGTGCGCATCTTCTCCTTCGACACGGATCTGCAAAGCCGCACATCGAGGCGCGACGAATTCGAAGCCGTCTACACGGGCGATCCCGACGCGGAGGAGCTCATCTACGCCTCGCTCACCGTCAACGGCGCCAAGCATCGCTTTTATCGCTACCGCAACGAGGAAGACGGCTCGATCGGCTATTACGATCCCGACGGCAAGAGCGCCGACAAGTTCCTCCTGCGCAAGCCGGTGCCGAACGGCGTTTTCCGCTCGCCCTTCGGCATGCGCAAGCATCCGATCCTCGGCCGCTACAAGCTGCATTCCGGCGTCGACTGGGCGGCGCCGCGCGGCAGCCCGATCATCGCCGCCGGCGACGGCATCATCGAGCGCGCCAGCTGGTTCTCCACCTACGGCCGGCGCGTGGAGATCAAACACGCCAACGGCTATGTCTCCACCTACAACCACATGTCGGGCATCGCCAAAGGCATCAAGGTCGGCATGCGCGTCCATCAGGGCCAGATCATCGGCTATATCGGTTCAACGGGTCTGTCGACCGGGCCGCATTGCCACTTCGAGGTCCTGGTCAACGGCCGCTTCGTCGATCCGATGAAGATCCGCGTCCCGCGCGGCCACACTTTGACCGGCGCCGAGCTCGCCCGTTTCAACAAGGAGCGTCAGCGCATCGACGCCTTGCTCGCACGCGACAATTCCTCTCGCGTCGCGACCCTTACCGACTGAGCCCGCAGCCCGGGCGCCGCTCCCGAAGGTGCCCGATCTCTCGCGGAGAAACCCGCCTGAAAGGAGCCTGACGACATGCGACGCGGCATCTTGATTGGACTTTGGATCGCGGTTGCCGCCGCCCTCGTCGGCGTCACGGCCCTCTGGGTCCTGTCGCGCAACCAGGGGGGCATCGCCGGCGGCGATCGGCTCGGCGCCGATTTCACCCTCGTCGATGAACAAGGCGCGCCGGTCACTGAAGAGATTTTCGAGGGCCACCCCTCCGCCGTCTTCTTCGGCTTCACCCATTGCCCCGATGTCTGCCCGACGACGCTCGCCGACATGGCGAGCTGGCGCGAAGCGCTCGGCGACAAGGCGGATGATCTCGCCCTTGTCTTCGTCACCGTCGATCCGGAGCGCGACACGCCCGAAGTGATGGCCGATTACGTCTCAGCTTTCGATGCCGGGATCCGCGGCATCACCGGCGAGCCTGACAAGGTGCGGGCCATGCTCGACGATTATCATGTCTTCTATCGCAAGGTGGAGACGGAGGGCGGCGACTACACCATGGACCACACCGCCTCGGTCTTCCTGCTCGACGGGGACGGCCGCCTCGCCGGCACCATCAATTTCAACGAGGACCGCGACGCAGCGCTCGCCAAGCTCAACCGACTGCTTGACGGCGCGGCTTGAACGCCTGCCTGACGGCCCCCGCTTGACGCCATGCTTGACGGTGGAGCGGGCGCCGGCGCAACATCTCCTCCATGAAGCTTCCCTTCGACGGCTCGCTCGCCTTCACCGCCGCCTCGGCCCTGCTCGCGCTCGCCGCGATCGTTTCCGTCTTTCTCGGCTGGCAGCTGAAATCGGATGCGATCTTCATGTCGGTGCTGGTCTCGGGTCTGCCCGGCTGTTTCGGCATCTGAGACGCCTGTCCCGTCCGCGTTTCATCACCACGGCGGGAACGTTTCGGCGGTCTTCTTCATTGCTTCGCTCGCGGGAGCGTTGTCGGCATCCCGCCTTGTCTTAAGGTCACGATGACGTTTTCCATCCCGCCGCAGGTCGCGCCGATCCTGCTTCTGTCGGCATCCAATCTCTTCATGACGGTCGCCTGGTACGGGCATCTGCGCTTCACCGACCGGCCGCTGCCGCTCGTCATCCTCATTTCTTGGATGATCGCGCTGTTGGAATATTGCTTCGCCGTGCCGGCGAACCGCATCGGCTACCGCGCCTATAGTGCGGCGGAGCTGAAGACGATTCAGGAGGTCATCACCCTCGTCGTCTTCGTCGGCTTCTCCGCCATCTATTTGAAAGAGCCGATCACGCTCAACCAGCTCGTCGGCTTCGCCTTCATCGGGCTCGGCGCGTTTTTCATCTTCCGCGCGCCGATTTAGGCCTCATCCGGGCGATGCGCCGTCAGCTTCGCCCGGCCATTTTCGAGGCCATCACCGAGATCGTCTTCACGTAGACGTCGGCTTTGTTCCACTGGTGCAGCACGTTGTAATTCGTCGTGCCCGGTTCCCAGCCCCGCCCCGGCTGCCAGCCATAGGCCCGGAGATAATTGCCTGTGGAGGCGAGCACATCCGGCACCGAATTGATGAGGTCGCGCCGCCCGTTGCCGTCGCCATCGACGGCGAAGCGCAGATAGGACGAGGCGAGGAACTGCGTCTGGCCGAGTTCGCCCGCCCAGGCGCCGCGCATCTGCGAGGGAGCGATGTCGCCGCGCTGAACGATCTTCAGGGCCGCCAGAAGCTCGCCGGTGAAGAAGGCGGAGCGCCGGCAATCATAGGCGAGCGTGGCAAGCGACGGGAACGTCGCCATCGATCCGGAATTGCGGCCATAGCCGGTCTCCAGCCCCCAGATCGAGACGATCACCTCCGGCGGCACGCCGGTGCGCTTTTCGATCGACGACAGAAGCGACGAATACTGGCCGATGAGCTTGTGCCCCTTGCGGATCATCGCGTCGTTCACCCGCTTGCGGTAAAACTCGTCGAAGGAGAGCTTGAAGGAATGCTGGCCGCGGTCGAGGCGAATGACCTTCGACTGGTAGGAGACGCCCGAAAGCGCCCGATCGATCACCCGCTGTGAGATGCCGGCCCGTGCCGCCTCCTGCTTGAAATCCTGCAGCCAGGCCGGAAAGCCCGCCGGCCCATTGCCGCAGGACGCGGCCTGCGTCGTGGCGGAAAAACCTGCCGCCGCGCAGGCGAAAACCGCCGCGGCAACAACGCGTCTCATTGAAAGCATGAATATGCCCCTGCCCTGTCATCCAAACGCCGCGACGTTAGCGCAGCCAGGAAGGACAAAGTCTTAAGGGCCGCGGGAGTTCCCGGCAGAGGCGCGCGGCCCGCCGCTGAAACGAGGCCGCTCGCGTGAGGGGCAGGAGGAAATGCCCGCGCGCATAAAAAAACGCCCTCCCCGGCTCCGGGAAGTGCGTTCGCATCTTAAATGTGAGAGGATGGCGCCTCGCCGGAGCGGGGCGCCGTCACCAAACGGGCTCAGGCGGCGATCGATTCGCCTTCCGTGCCGGTCTTCGAGCCGACGACATGGAAGAGGAGCCGGTCGGAACCCGCCGTCACCTTGACCTCAGCGCCGTCGCGGATCTCGCCGGCGAGGATTTTCTCCGCCAGCGGGTCCTGCACCTGCTTCTGGATCACCCGCTTCAACGGCCGCGCCCCATAGGCGGGGTCGTAGCCCTTCTCGGCGAGCCAGGCCGTGGCGCTGTCGTCGAGCGAGAGCTCGATCTTGCGGTCCTCCAGGAGCGTCTCGAGCCGCTTCAGCTGGATCTCCACGATCGCAGCCATCTGCTGACGCTTCAGCCTGTGGAACAGGATCACCTCGTCGACACGGTTGAGAAATTCCGGCCGGAAGTTCGCCCGCACCACCTGCATCACCTCTTCACGCACGGCATCGACGTCCTCCGTCTCCTTGAGATTGGAGAGGAACTCCGCACCCAAATTGGAGGTCATGATGATAAGCGTGTTGCGGAAGTCGACGGTGCGGCCCTGGCCGTCCGTCAGCCTGCCGTCGTCGAGCACCTGCAGAAGCACGTTGAAGACGTCGGGATGCGCCTTTTCGATCTCGTCGAAGAGCACGACCTGATAGGGCCGCCGCCGGATCGCTTCGGTCAGAACGCCGCCTTCCTCGTAGCCGACATATCCCGGAGGCGCACCGATCAGCCGCGCCACGGAATGCTTCTCCATGAACTCCGACATGTCGATGCGCACCATGGCGCTCTCGTCGTCGAACAGGAAGTCGGCGAGCGTCTTCGTGAGCTCCGTCTTGCCGACGCCCGTCGGGCCCAGGAACATGAACGAGCCGATCGGCCTATGCGGATCCTGCAGCCCGGCGCGCGCACGCCTGACTGCGGTCGAAACCGCATGCACCGCCTCGGCCTGGCCGATGACCCGCCGCGACAGCTCGTCCTCCATTCTGAGGAGCTTGTCGCGCTCGCCTTCGAGCATCTTGTCGACCGGAACGCCGGTCCAGCGCGACACGACATGGGCGATATGGTCGGGCGTCACCGCCTCTTCGACCAGTCCGCCGCCGCCCTCACCGCTGGACGCCTGCGCCTCGCGCTTTTCCGCTTCCTTCAGCTTCTTCTCGAGCTGCGGGATGACGCCATAGGCAAGCTCGCCCGCTTTGGCGAGATCGCCGCGGCGCTGCGCCTGTTCGAGGTCGAAGCGCGCCTGGTCGAGCTCCTCCTTGAGCTTGGAGGCACCGGCGAGCTTTTCCTTCTCCGCCTGCCAGCGCTGAGTGAGCGCGGCCGATTCCTCTTCGAGGTCGGCAAGCTCCTTCTCCAGCTTTTCGAGCCGCTCATGCGAGGCCGCATCCGTCTCCTTCTTCAAGGCTTCCCGCTCGATCTTGAGCTGGATGATGCGCCGGTCGAGCTCGTCGAGCGCCTCCGGCTTGGAATCGACCTGCATGCGGAGCCTGGAGGCGGCCTCGTCCATCAGATCGATCGCCTTGTCCGGCAGAAACCGGTCGGTGATGTAGCGGTTGGAAAGCGTCGCCGCGGAAACGAGCGCCGAATCCGTGATGCGGACCCCGTGATGCACCTCGTACTTCTCTTTGAGGCCGCGCAGGATCGAGATCGTGTCGGCGACGTTCGGCTCGTTGACGAAGACCGGCTGGAAGCGCCGCGCCAGGGCCGCGTCCTTCTCGACATATTTGCGGTATTCGTCGAGCGTCGTCGCGCCCACGCAGTGCAGCTCGCCGCGTGCCAGGGCCGGCTTCAAAAGGTTCGAGGCGTCCATCGCGCCTTCCGCCTTGCCCGCGCCCACCAGCGTGTGCAGCTCGTCGACGAAGAGGATGATGCCGCCGGCCGCCGCCTCGATTTCCGAGAGAACCGCCTTCAGCCGCTCTTCGAACTCGCCGCGATATTTCGCGCCGGCGATGAGCGCACCCATGTCGAGCGCGAGGAGCTTCTTCTCCTTCAGGCTCTCGGGCACGTCGCCATTGGCGATGCGCAGCGCCAGCCCCTCCGCGATCGCGGTCTTGCCGACGCCCGGCTCGCCGATCAGCACAGGATTGTTCTTCGTGCGCCGCGACAGAACCTGGATGGCACGACGGATCTCCTCGTCGCGGCCGATCACCGGGTCGAGCTTGCCCGCCCGCGCCTCTTCGGTGAGGTCGCGCGCATATTTCTTTAGAGCGTCATAGCCCTGCTCGGCAGATGCCGAATCGGCCGTACGCCCCTTGCGGATGTCGTTGATCGCGTCGTTGAGCCCGTTTGCCGTCACACCGGCCTTGGAGAGAATCCCGGAGGTCGCCGCGCCCTTTTCGATGGCGAGAGCGAGAAGCAGCCGTTCGACGGTGACGAAGCTGTCGCCCGCCTTCTGCGCCACATCCTCGGCGGTCTGCAGAACCTTGGCGAGCGGCTGCGCCAGATAGAGCTGGCCGTTGCCGCCGGACACTTTCGGCAGCTTGGCGAGCGCCGCATCATTGGCGAGCTGCGCCTCCTTCGGACGGCCGCCGGCGCGCGAAATGAGGCCCGCCGCCATGCCTTCCGGATCGTCGAGGAGAACTTTCAGAAGATGTTCGGGAAGGAACTGCTGATGCCCCTGCCCCAACGCGTAAGTCTGCGCAGACTGGATGAAGCCGCGCGCGCGTTCTGTGTATTTTTCAAAATTCATCGTTTGACCCCTTCCGGCGCCGGGACCCGTAGCATCCCGCACCTGACATGAGATTGAGGCCTTCTTCGGAAGCGCCCCGTACCGGATGCTCATATGGGTGTGGCTGATTTGCCACGCAATGGTCGCGGCGCCGATTTTCGAGCCTCGGCAACCGCCCTTTTGAGAGGGAGCGAAAAGCCCGCATTTGAGTGACCAGCGGCCCCCGGAAACGTACGTCTCCGCCCTGCGGTGCACACCGTCGGTTGACTTTGCCACCACCGCAGCGGAAGCCAAATCCCATGATCAAGGTCACCGCGCTTTACCGCTATCCCGTCAAAGGGCTGTCCCCGGAACGCCTCTCGGACGCGACGCTCGAAAAGGGCGCCACCATGCCCTTCGACCGCGCCTTTGCGATCGAGAACGGCCCCTCAGGCTTCGATCCGGAAAACCCGCAGCATCTGCCGAAGATCCGCTTTTTGATGCTGATGAAGAACGAGCGGCTCGCCACCTTCGAAAGCCGCTTCGACGAGGGAACGCAAGAGCTCTCGATCACGCCGAAGGATGGCGGCTCGGCCGGTTTTTCAGGCTCGCTGGCCACGGCGGAAGGCCGCGCAGCGCTCGAAGCCTGGGTAGCGGAAGAATTCGCCGCGGAGCTGCGCGGTCCGCCGCGGCTTCTGCGCGTGCCGGGTCATTCCTTTTCCGACGTGCGCACGAAATCGCTGCATCTCGTCAATCTCGCAAGCCTGCGCGCATTGGAAGAAAAGCTCGGCCGCAGCCTCGATCCCCTGCGTTTCCGGCCCAACATCGTTATCGACGGGGCGCCGCCCTTCGCCGAATTCGATTGGATCGGCAAGACGCTGGACCTGCCGGAGATCACTCTCTCGGGTCGAAAGCGCACGCAGCGCTGTGCCGCCACCAATGTCGATCCAAAGACGGGCGCGCGCGACGCGGCCCTCCCGCGAGCCCTCTTGGAGCTCTACGGCCATTCCGATTTCGGCATCTATCTCACGGCCGCAACCGCCGGCTCGCTACGCGAGGGCGACGCGTTTTCGCCTCCGGCCTGACGGCCTGAGACGGCAGGGTAAGGCAAGCGCCGAACCCATGAATTGCGCAGGGCGGCAAGGCCGTCCGCCCATTCCGCAGACCCGATAGCGGATATGAAAAAGGCGCGGGCCGAGACCCACGCCTGATGTCACTGTTTCAATGAGCCGAAACTTATTCCGGAAAGGCTGCCAGAGCCGCGGCACCGTCGTGCGTCGGCTCGCCTTTTTCGTCGCTCTTGCCGTCGGCCTTCATCTCGGCCTTGGCTTCGCCGTTGCCATTGCTGCTTTCGCCGTCGGCAGCAGCCGCCTTCTTGGTGCGGCGGCGCGGCTTCGGAGCCGGCGCAGCTTCGCCCGTCCCCTCATCCGTTCCGCTGTCGGCCGCTTCGGCATTTTCCGCCTTGGCGGTTTTGCGGGCCCTCGGCGTCCGGGCGGGCTTGGGCTTCTCGGCGGCGGGCTCATCCGTGCTGGAATCGTCCGAATTGCCGGTCTCGGCGCTCTCGGCGACCGCGGCCGGACGACGGCGGGTGCGACGCGGACGGCGCTCGCTGCGCTCCTCGCCATCACCCTCGTTGTCGTCGTCGTTGTCGCTCGATGCGGCCTGTTCGTCGCGATTGCGGCCGTCGCGATTTCCCCGCCGTCCATCATCGCGGCGCCCGTCATCACGACGGTTATCGTCACGGCGGTTATCGTCCCGATTTCCCGAACCGCGCGTCTCGCGCTCGTCGGAATCGCGGTCGTCCTGGCGCGAATCGTTGCGCGAGGGCTGACGATGGCCGTTCATCGGACGGTAGTCGTCGCTATCGTCGTCGTCGTCTTGATCCTGATTGTTGACGTTTTGCTGCTGCGGCATGTTCGCCTGCGCAGCCATCAGGATGCGGTTGTAGTGTTCTGCGTGCTGAAAATAGTTCTCGGCCGAGACATTGTCCCCCGAAGAAAGCGCATCGCGTGCCAGCAAGGCGTATTTGTCGGCGATGTGCTGAGCCGTTCCACGAACTTTGACGTCCGGCCCATTCGATTCATAGCTTCTCGAAAGAGGATTAGGCCCCTTGCGGTTGCGTCCCCGCGACCGCCTGTTCTGATTATGCCTCATCAACCGTTCTCGCTGGTTTAGAGCTTTTTGATCCGTGCCCCTACTCGCCACGGCTTGACCGAAGCTGAGTTTTCCAATCGCACGATTCCCAATTCAGCCGGAGCTGCCCGTGTCATTCATGACCATCGGTGGCGAAGACGTGCAAACGATCCGCGCTGGGGGCGATAACTTCGCCTGTCTCAAGGACATTTGTGTGGCGTTGTGCCCCGGATCGCCTCTTGACCGTAGCGAGATTGACTTGGATTTCCAAGTTATTTTTTCGCATTGCGGCAGGCGAAAGCAGCGTCTGCAACACTGTCATCACAAGCTTTCCTGGCGCTGACCACACGCACGATTCCGGCAAGATCGACTGTCTCGGAACATGCAGAAAGTCCGTTTTCCTTGAGAAGTGCCGTGACACTCTCCGCCTGGCCCGCGCCGATCTCAAGGATAAGTGCACCGCCCGGTTTCAAAAATTCGGGAGCGACCTCTGCGATCGCCCGGTAGGCGGCCAGCCCGTCTTCGCCGCCATCGAGCGCCATCTTCGGATCGAAGCGTTCGACCTCTGGCATCAACGTCGCGACGACGTCGCTCTCTATATAGGGTGGATTGGAAACGATAAAAGTCAGGCTTTGCGGCGCGACCACCTCTCCGAGATCGCGAAAGTCGCCGTGAAACGGCAAAAATCGCTCCTCCACCCCGTGCCTTACGGCATTCTGCCGGGCCACATCGAGCGCTGCGGCACTCAGATCGACCGCGACACATCGCGCTTCGCGAAGCTCCCGCAAGAGCGCCACCGCGATGGCCCCGCTTCCCGTGCCGAGATCGGCGAAGAGGAGCTGCTCGCCACGCCCCTCGGCCCGAAGGAAGGCGAGTGCGGTTTCAACGGCATGCTCCGTCTCCGGGCGCGGCGTCAAAACCTCCGGCCCCACCTGAAACGAAAGCCCCCAGAATTCCGCTTTTCCGAGAATGCGCACGACGGGCTCTCGCGCCACGCGGCGGGCAATGAAGGCGGAAAACCGCACCTCCTCCTCGTCCGACACCGGCGCATCACCCACCGAAATCAGCTGTTCGGCGGAAATCCCGCAGGCGGCAGCAAGAAGCAGCCGCGCGTCGCGCCCCGGATCGGCGATGCCGGCCGCCTTCAGGGTTCCACGCGCTTGCTTCAAAAGCGCGTCGCGGCTTGGCGCCCCGCGACCGGCCGGACTTCTCGCTATTTCCCCGCCCTCACGCCGGCTCGGCTTCGATCGCGGCAAGCCGGTTCGCCTGATCGTCGGCAACGAGCCCGTCGACCAGTTCGTCGAGCGCTTCGCCGGCCAGAATCTTGTCGAGCTTGTAGAGCGTCAGGTTGATGCGGTGGTCGGTCACCCGGCCCTGCGGGAAATTGTATGTGCGAATGCGCTCCGAGCGGTCGCCGGTACCGACCTGGCTCTTGCGGGCCGAGGCGCGTTCGCTGTCGGCCTTCTCGCGTTCCATGTCATAAAGCCGCGCCTTCAGAACCTGCATGGCGCGCGCCCGGTTCTGGTGCTGCGACTTCTCAGACGACGTGACGACGATGCCGGTCGGAAGATGCGTGATGCGCACCGCTGAATCGGTCGTGTTGACGTGCTGCCCGCCGGCGCCCGAGGCGCGCATCGTGTCGATGCGAAGATCTTCCTGGCGGATCTCGATATCGACATCCTCCGCCTCCGGCAGGACGGCGACCGTCGCCGCCGAGGTATGGATGCGGCCGCCGCCTTCCGTCTCCGGCACGCGCTGCACCCGGTGCACGCCCGATTCGAATTTGAGCCGCGCATAGACGCTGCGCCCGGAGATGGAGGCGATCACTTCCTTATAGCCGCCGACTTCGCCCTCCGAGACGGAGAGGATTTCGACCTTCCATTTCTTGAGGTCGGCATAGCGGCAATACATGCGGAAAAGGTCGCCGGCAAAAAGCGCCGCCTCGTCGCCGCCGGTGCCGGCTCTGACTTCCAGGATGGCGCTTTTGGAATCCGCCTCGTCGCGCGGCAGAAGCAGAACCCGGATCTCGTCGGCGAGCACGGCGATGCGCTTGCGCAGCGCATAGGCCTCTTCCTCGGCGAGTTCGCGCATCTCCGCATCGCTGTCGCGGTCGGCGGTCAGCGCCTCGGCGTCTTCGAGCTCCTGCTGGGCCGCAAGCAGCTCTTCGCCCTTGCCGGCCACCTCCTCGATCTCGGCAAGCTCGCGCGACAGGCGGATGAAGACCTCCGTCTCCGGCGCCTTGGTGAGTTCCGTGGTGATGGCGTTGCGGCGGGCAATCAGCCCGTCCAGTCGTTCTTTCGGTATCATCCGCTCTCTATAGCGAGAATTCGCTCACACGGGGATGCGTTCGATATTCGCCCAGGCCCGCAATTCGGTGCGGAGTTCCGAGGCGCTCACATCCCCGTCCAGCATGGCATTGAGCCGTTCGGCAAGGGGTTCGAGCCGCAATTCCAGGATCATCGCCTTGATCGGCCCGATCGACGACGGCGCCATCGACAAGGACCGGTAGCCGAGTGCCAGAAGCGCCATGGCTTCGAGCGGCCGCCCGGCGATTTCGCCGCACACGGAAACCGGCTTGCCCATATCGTGGGCCCGGTGCGCGATCTTGCGCAAGGGGCGCAGAAACGCCGGCGACAAGGCATCGAAACGGCCGGCAAGCCGCGTCGAGCCGCGGTCGGACGCCATCAAAAACTGAAACAGATCGTTGGAGCCGACCGACAGGAAATCGACCTTCGCCAGAAGCTCGTCGAGCTGCCACAGAAGCGACGGGACCTCCAGCATCGCGCCGAGCTCCACCTTGTCGGCGGTCGGATGGTCGTGGCGCCGCAAATGCGCCTCTTCGCTCCGAACGATCTGCGCGGCGCGTTCAAATTCCGACACCTCTGTCACCATCGGGAACATGAGGCGCAAAGTGCGTCCCGCCGCCGCCTTCAGCAAAGCACGGATCTGCGTCTTCAACAGCGCCGGCCGGTCGAGGCCGAGCCGGATTGCGCGCCAGCCGAGCGCCGGATTTTCTTCCGGATGCGTGCGGATATAGGGCAGCACCTTGTCGCCGCCGACATCGAGCGAGCGGAAGGTCACGGGCTTGTCGCCGGCCCCTTCCATGACGTCGCGATAAAACGCCTCCTGCTCGCCGAGCCGCGGAAACGACGAGGCGATCATGAACTGCAATTCGGTGCGGAAGAGCCCGATGCCCGACGCTCCCGATTCCTGAAGATGCGGCAGATCCATCATCAGGCCGGCATTGATCATCAAGGAAACATCGACGCCGTCCTTGGTCGAGGCGGGCGTGTCGCGCAGACGGCGGAACTGCTCCTGCCGCCGTGCCCGGAAGCGCACTTTGTCGACATAGGCGAGCTCGATATCGCCCGGCGGACGCAGATGCACCTCGCCCGTCTCCCCGTCGACGATGACGGGATCGCCCGATTCGGCGAGCGCCACGACGTTTTCCACCTGGCCGACGGTCGCGATGCCGAGGGCCCGCGCCACGATCGCCACATGGTTCGTCGGCGCCCCGTCTTCGAGCACCACGCCGCGCAGCTTGTCGCGGTCGTAATCGAGAAGTTCGGCCGCCCCCATATTGCGCGCGACGACCACCGCATCGGACGGCATCTGCGCGCTGCCCGGACCGTGCGGGCGGCCCATCAGCGTGCGCAACAGCCGGTTGCCGAGATCGTCGAGATCATGCAGCCGGTCGCGCAGATAAGGATCGGCGCTGCGTGCGAGCCGCGCCCGCATGTCGCTTTGCACCTTCTCCACCGCCGCTTCCGCGGTGAGGCCCGCCGCCACCGCCTCGCGCAGCCGCCGGACCCAGCCCTGATCCTGCGCGAACATCCGGTAGGCTTCGAGAATGTCGCGATGCTCGCCCTGCCCGGCCTCCACGCCGCGCGCCAGAAGATCGTCGACGGACAGCCTCAGGCTCCGCATCGCCTCGTCGAGGCGCACGAGCTCCTGATCGACGTCTTCGGCGATCAGCTGCGTCACCACCACGCGCGGTTCGTGCAGGAGCACTTTTCCGAGCCCGATTCCTTCCGAAAACGCCGCACCTTCCAGACGAAAAGGGCGGTTGAGATCGAGGTCGGCTCCGGGCGTGGCGAGGTCTTCGATTTCGCCGGCGGCAAACATTTCGGCGAGCACCATGGCTGTCGTCTGCAGGGCTTCCACCTCCTCCTCGGTGTAGGAGCGGTGGGCGCGGTTCTGGACGACGAGTACGCCGAGAGTGCGGCCGGCACGCAGCACCGGCACGCCGAGGAAGGAATTGTAGATCTCCTCCCCGGTCTCCGGCAGATAGGCGAAAGCCGGATGCTTCTGCGCGTCGGGCAGATTGAGCGGCCGTGCCTCCGCCGCGATCAGGCCGACGAGGCCGCGGCCGACGCGCAAGGTGGCGCGGTGAACGGCCGAGGCCTTCAGACCTTCGGTGGCGAAGAGTTCGAGCGCCCCGTCGGCGCGCAGGATGTAGACGGAACAGACCTCCGTCACCATGTTGGCGGCGATCAGCCTGACGATCTTATCCAGACGATCTTGTGCGCCGATCGGCTCCGCCATGACTTCGCGGAGCCGCCTGAGCAGCACTCTCGGTCCGGCAAGCGTCTCTCGCATTGCGGGCAGACCCCCTCATCCCGTCGCCGTGCACAGTCTCTCCCGGCCGCCCCGTCCCCCGTGGGCGCCGTATTCGACGTTAGCCCGTCACGTCTTGTCCAGTTCGTATATTGAATGGAGGGTGCGTACGGCAAGTTCGGTATAGGCGGCGTCGATCAGGATGGAGATCTTGATCTCCGAGGTGGTGATCAACTGGATGTTGATGCCGCGAGCCGCGAGCGCCTTGAACGCCTCCGCTGCGACGCCCGCATGGCTGCGCATGCCGATGCCGATGACGGAGACTTTCGCAACGTCGCTCGAGCCCGTCACCATCTCCATCGCCACGCCCGGCCGCATCCCCTCGATGAGGGCGAGCGCACGGTCGAAATCGGTCGTGGTGACGGTGAAGGTGATGTCGGTGGTGCGCCCGTCCTCGGAAATGTTCTGCACGATCATGTCGACATTGATCGCCTGGTCGGCGAGCGCGCCAAAAATGGTCGCGGCGACGCCGGGTCGGTCCTCGACGCGTCGGAGCGTGACCTTCGCCTCGTCCCTGGAATAGGCGATGCCGGTGACAAGCTGCTTTTCCACGATTTCGTCCTCGTCACAAATGAGCGTGCCGATGGGCAGATTGCCCTCGCCGACTTGCGGCGCTTCCGGGTCGTCGAAGGAGGAGCGCACGAAGGTTCTGACCCCGTGCACCATGGCGAGTTCGACGGATCTGACCTGCAGCACCTTGGCGCCGAGAGACGCCATTTCGAGCATTTCCTCAAACGCGATCTTCGGCAGGCGCCGGGCGCCCGATACGATTCTCGGATCCGTCGTATAGACGCCGTCGACGTCCGTATAGATGTCGCAGCGCTCCGCCCCGAGGGCCGCCGCGAGCGCCACCGCGCTCGTATCCGAGCCGCCGCGGCCGAGCGTGGCGATGCGGTTGTCGGGGGCGACGCCCTGAAAGCCCGCGACGACCGCCACCTGCTGGCGGCTCATACGCTCCAGAAGCGTGCGGGAATCGATGTCGGCGATGCGCGCCACGCCATGTGCGGCATCGGTGCGAAGCGGGATCTGCCAGCCGAGCCAGGAGCGCGCATCGACGCCGATCGATTGCAACACGATGGCGAGAAGCCCGGCCGTCACCTGCTCGCCCGAGGCGACGACGGCATCGTATTCGCGCGCGTCGTGCATGAGCGACGCTTCCCGGCACAATTTGACGAGCTTGTTCGTCTCGCCGGCCATCGCGGAAACGACGACGGCGACTTCGTGGCCGGCATCGACTTCACGTTTCACATGGCGCGCAACACGGCGGATGCGGTCGAGATCGGCGACAGAAGTGCCGCCGAATTTCATCACGAGGCGGGACATTTTCGGCTCGGCTAGGCCTGATGGAATTTGTGGGTACGACCCGCCAACAAAAATGGCGCAAGGCCGCGGCCGGGCACCCCGGCGCGCCGCTTTTAGCCGGGAATGCGCCCGGGGGCAATCGGCGCGGCGGCGAGGCTTTCACCTCGAGCGAGGCCAGGGAGGTCGGCAGCCGACCGCATCTGCGACCGACTTGTTAGGATCAAGGCCGACATAGGCGCGGTTGATCTCACCTTGAACCTGCTCGGCTACAGAGCCGATCTGGACACACAGATGCCTCGCCAGAAGTGAAAGGTTGTTTTCGACAGAAGAGGGCTATTGCAGGCCATACACAGCGTGCTGAAAGACGCTGACAGCCCATTCGCAAGCCGCCGAATCGTAAAGAATTTGTCCATTTGAGTGGACAAGGCACGCCTGATCGCAGTTACCTCTCCGATCTGACGAAATGGGTCGGCAAGGTGCTACGGTCTATGCGAGATGACGAAGGTGTGCGGAGCGTAATGGATGTACTGGCAATGCGTGGGATTCTTGCTGCAATGCCTAGAGGCACTTGGATCGCGACATTTGCGATTGGGGTAATTCTTTCATTATCCCCAGAGGCTGTAAAATGTCAGGAGCAATCCAATTACGAGGGTGGCCGATCGCCCGTTGCGGAGGAGCCATTTGTTCTTCCGCTCACGTTCCCGGTAACGATTGTCGAATCCGACGCTGAAAGGGAAGCTGGTGACGATCGCGAGAAGCGTTCCGAGCATCGAGAAATAGAAAATCTTGTCGCGCAGCGAAACATGGAGCGTTCGGCGCACGAAATGGTGATTCTCGGCCGCTGGCAGACCATCTTCTTGCTTGTTGGCACCGCAGCTATCGTCTGGACTTTATTTGAGACCCGCAAGGCCGTAAAAGCCGCTGACGATGCCGTGATCGTCACACGAGAAATCGGCCAGAAACAGACCCGTGCGTATATCTCTGTGCGGATTAACGTGGTGCCGCCCCTGCGTGGAAGCGACATGACGACGCCAGTATCCTTTGACGTTCTCACGCGCAATTTTGGTCACTCTCCCGCTCGCAATGTGCAAGTTATTTTGAATACAGGATGGCAGCCACGACAACTGCCCACACCGTGCCCCGACATGGTCAGAGCAGCAGAAATGAGTAGTGGAGGATTTACCATTTCTGCCTCTGATGAAGCGGAGTCGCGATTTCGCAGCGACCTTACACAAGAAGATTTTTTTGTCAAAGATACGAATGGAGGGCCAACTATTCCAACGATATTCGGAATAGTCATCTATAACGATGTTTTCGGCGATTTCCACAAAACAAGATTTGCCATCCAAGCCTATGCGTTCATCGTAGCTGGTCATGTTCCTCAGCTGGGGGATGAAGTTGGCATAAACATTGGTTTGAAAGCAGCTAACGCTCATAACGATCAAACATAACCAAGCGGCACGCACTCGCCCACTCATAGCCATGTCTTCGGGTTTGGTGCGTTTTCTACCCAAGATCGAAACAAAGCATACGCCCATAAATTGCACGCGCCGGTTGGAGTGTCATGAAACAGCGATAGTCTCCGCTCAAACGGGAGGCCGCTCATGAAAAAGCGCACACTCAGCATCGGCACGTTTAATCTCTACAATCTCAACGAGCCTGGCTTGCCGATCTATTCCGACCGAGACGGCTGGTCGCGCGAGGCCTACCGCCGCAAAATCGCGTGGACCCAGCATGTCATAGGCCTGCTTCGGCCCGACATCCTGGGATTCCAGGAGTTGTGGCACCGCGACTCCCTCAAGACCGCTCTTCAAGCTTCCGGCCTTGCGGACGATTACGACATGCTCGTGCCGGACGACGCCGATGGCCAAAAGATCGTCTGCGCCGCCATCGTCCGCCGCGGTCTTCTCGAAGGCGATCCCGATTGGATCGTGGCGTTTCCGGAGAGGTTTCTGTTGAGAAGCACGGGCGACGATCCCCAGACGCCGGAAATCAGTGTCGCCATTGAGAGTTTTTCACGTCCGGTCCTGCACTTCCGCATCCGCCCGCGTGAGGACGAGCCGGCCGTGCAAGTCTATGTCTGCCACCTGAAATCGAAATCGCCGGCCAAGGTCTACCGCGAGGCCTGGTTTCACGAAGACGAGGACATCTACAAAAAACACCAGAACAATCTCGGCGCGGCCCTTTCCACGATCCGCCGCACCGCCGAGGCCGCAGCGCTCCGCTTCCTCCTGTCGGAACAGATGAAAGGAACCCGGACCCCCGTCATCGTCCTTGGTGACATCAATGACGGGCAGCACTCCAACACCGCCAACATCCTAACAGAGCAACCGCGTTATCTCGTCGGCGATTCGAAGGGCGGTGGAGATGTCAGCCTCTACACGGCGCAAACTTTGCAGGAATACCGCAGCACCCGCGATGTCTATTACACGCACATCTACAAGGAATTCCGGGAATCCCTCGACCACATTCTGGTCAGCGAAGAGTTCTACGACAACAGCCGCCGCCGGTTGTGGATGTTTGACGGCATGACGGTCGCCAACGACCACCTCAATTACGACGACCACAAAGAGAGCGGCACCAGCGACCACGGGGTCATCTGCGCCACCTTCAAGCACCGTCCGATCAAGGTCGAGGCGCGTGAGATCGCCGAAGGCGGCACATGATAAAAAGCGCCTTTCCCGTGCACCTGGAAAGCAGGTCGCAGCCGGGAAGGCTTGACTTCCGACCCGTTCGCCACCTCTTCTCCGCACGCGCCCAAGCGGAGGACATCATGCAGGCCGGCTCATCCACCATCGATCCCAAGGAAGTCGCCAAATTCGAGCAGAGCGCTCAGGATTGGTGGGGCGGCATCAAGAACAGTCCGCTGCATAAGCTCAATCCGGTGCGGCTCGATTATATCGTGCGCCATGTCTGCGAGCAGTTCGACCGCGACCCGCGGGCTCCGAAACCGTTTACGGGGCTCGACATCGTCGATGTCGGCTGCGGCGGCGGGCTTCTCGCCGAACCGATGGCGCGTCTCGGCGCCAAGGTGACAGGTATCGATCCCTCCCCCGCCAACATCGAAGTCTCGACCGGCCACGCCGCCGAAAGCGGCCTCGTCATCGATTACCGCTGTGCGGCGGCGGAGGATCTCGCCTCCGAACGCGCTCTCTTCGATGTCGTCCTGTCGATGGAGGTGGTGGAGCACGTCACTGATGTGGAAGCCTATATCGCGGCCGCCGCAGCGCTCGTGAAGCCGGGCGGCCTCATGTTCCTCGCCACCTTGAACCGCACCATGAAATCCTTCGCGCTCGCCATCGTGGGCGTCGAATATGTGCTCGGCTGGCTTCCTCGCGGCACGCATGAGCACCATCGTTTCGTCAAGCCGCGCGAATTGGCCGACGCCTTGATGGCGGGAGGTCTCACGATCAAGGACGAGACCGGCGTCGTCTACAACCCGCTGACGGACAGAATGCGCCTGTCACGGGACATGGATGTGAACTATATGATGCTGGCAGAGCGGCCGGCACGCTGAGCGTCGACAGCCCGCACGTTTGAGCCTTTTCTTTTCGAACCTGCCAGTCACGTGATCACCAGCGCCGAGATCTGGTCGTTTCTGACCGTCGTCATGATCGACGTCGTGCTTGCCGGCGACAATGCCGTCGTCGTCGGTATGGCGGCGGCGTCCCTGCCTGCGAAGCAGCGCACGAAAGTCATTGCGATCGGCATCGCCGCAGCGACCGTCATGCGCATCGCCTTTGCGCTCGTCGCCGTCGAACTCTTGGAGATCATCGGCCTGTTGCTGGCCGGCGGCATCCTGCTTCTGTGGGTGTCGTGGAAGCTGTGGCGGGAACTCGAGGCCGACCGCAAGGCCTGCCACGAGGGCGGGCCTCACGCGGCTACGATCGACAAGCCACAACCCAAATCCATGGCTCAGGCGGTCTTTCAGATCATATTGGCGGACCTGTCGATGTCGCTCGACAACGTGCTTGCCGTCGCCGGTGCCGCGCACCAGCACCCCTGGGTGCTCGCCTCGGGCCTCGTTTTGTCGGTCGCGCTGATGGGCATTGCGGCAAGCCTCATCGCCGACCTCCTGCACAAGCAGCGCTGGATCGCTTACGTCGGTCTTCTGATCATCGTCTATGTGGCCGGCCACATGATCTGGGAAGGCGTCGAAGAGATCGCCACGGTCGTCGCTTAAGAGCCCGACCCGGCGACATGGCCGCTCACGCGGCCGCGCTCTTCAACACGGCGACGAAATGGATGGAGGCGGCCGCCACCACGAAGGCGTGCCAGATGGCGTTCTGGAAGAGAAGCCGCTCCCAGACGTGAAAGATGACGCCCGCCGAATAGACGATCCCGCCGCCGATCACGAGCCAGACGACGGACGACGACAGCGCCTCCGTCAGCGGTCCGTAGGCAACGATGCCCGACCAGCCGAGGCCGAGATAGGCGACGAGCGCGACGCGGTCGAAACGGTGCGGCACGAAAAGCTTTCCGAACACGCCCGCCGCCGCCACGCTCCACACGAAGGCGAGAAGCCACCAGGTTTCGCTCACCGCCATGAAGGGCGTATAGGTGCCGGCGATCAGAAGGAAGATCGCCGAATGGTCGAGCCGCCTCAAGACGGCCTTCACGCTTCCCGCCGGCCACAGATTATAGGCGGCCGAAATCCCGAGCGAGAGAACGAGCGTCCCGAGATAGACGCCCACCGCCGCCATTTCCCCGGCGGGCACGCGCCCGCTCAAGGCAAGCGGCACGGCGATCGCGGCCGCGATCGCAAGCGACAGGCCGAGCCCGTGCACGATCCCGTCGGCCCACAATTCCGCCGGCGAATACCGTACCCCTGGTGCTCTGCGCATCTTGTCTCCTGTTCGCTCATCTTTGGCTTTCGAAAAAACTTAGCGGGCGCGGCCGCGGCAGCAAGGCGGCTGCCGAACACGCTTGCGTCAGCGACTGTTGCGCACCCGCCACAGACTGGAGCGGTTTCGCGCAACGTGCCGGAACCGCTTCTTCAGCCTTCAGGTTGTAGCGCCATCAATCTGAACGGAGACGATCAATGCGATTTGCCAAAAACGCGACGCTCGCAGCCGCCGCTCTTGCGGCGCTCTCGACCACCGCCCTCGCCCAGAGCGCGGCAACCGCCACCACCGACCTCAACATCCGCTCAGGCCCGGGACCGGAATATCCCATCGTCGGCTACATTCCAGGCGAGGACGAGGTCACCGTGAACGGCTGCCTCCAGGGCAGCAAATGGTGCACCGTCACCCATGAAGGCACGCAAGGCTGGGCTTATTCCGATTATCTGACGGCACCGATCAGCGGCTCGCCCGTCGTCATGACCGACCATTACGCCGATGCCGGCGTTCCCGTCACCACCTACGAGCCCTCGGGCGCCGAAACCGGTGGCACGGCAGGCGGTGCGACCGGCATGGTCGGCGGCGCAGTCGCCGGCGCCTTGATCGGCGGTCCGGTGGGTGCGGCGGCCGGCGCCGCGATCGGCGGGGCTGCTGGAACGGTCGGCGGCTCTGCGGCCGGCGCCATCATCGATCCGCCCGAGACCGTCACTACCTATGTGCAGACGAACCCGGTTCAGCCCGTCTATCTCGACGGTGAAGTGGTGGTCGGCGCCGGCGTACCCGAAACCGTCACGCTGACGCCGATCCCGGATTACGACTACGAATACGCCTATGTGAACGGCCAGCCGGTCCTCGTCGAACCGGGCAGCCACCGCATCGTCTACGTCGTCCGCTGACCCCGCATGAGAAGGCCCGGCCTCCAGGGCTTCTCAACCCCACAGCAGCCCTCACCACCCCCGCAAAACCCGAGACCGGAGACCCGCCCGCGCGGCGGGTCTTTTCTGTGTTGTTTCGGCAGGCAGGCTCGAGGTCGCAAAGACCGCGGGCAACGATCTTTGCCTAAGACGCCCGCTTCATCGCCTCGTCGGCGCAATGCAGGCCTTCCACCTCGATCGTCGCATGATCGATGTCGAAGCGCTCGGCGATGCGCGCCTTGATCGCCCGCACGGTGATATCGGTCGCCACCCCGTCGGCCAGCCGCGCATGCAGTGTCACCATCGGCCGCTCCTCGCTGATCGCCCAGGCATGCACGTGATGCACGTTGAGGACGCCTTCGACCGATTGCGGCAGATCGCGCTCGATCTCGCGTACATCGACGCCCGCCGGCGCGCCTTCAAGCAGGATATGCCCCGACTGGCTCGTCACATACCAGGCGCTGCGCAGGATCAGGAGGCAGACGAGAAGCGACAAAATCGGGTCGATCGGCATCCATCCCGTCATCAGGATGACGAGTGCGGCGATGATCGCTGCGACGGAGCCGAGGAGATCCCCGAGCACATGCAGGATGGCGCCGCGCATGTTGAGGTTCTGCTCCTCGGAGCTGTGCAGCACGAAGAAGACGGCGATGTTGATGATGAGCCCGAGGACGGCGATCACCAGCATCGGCGCGCCCATCACCTCGACCGGCGCATTGAAGCGCCGCACCGCCTCCACGATGATCCACACGCAGATGGCGAGAAGCGCGATGCCGTTGACGAAGGCGATCAGAACCTGAAAGCGATCGAAGCCATAAGTGCGCTTCCAGTCCGCCGGGCGCCGCGCGATGCGAAAGGCGAACCAGGCGAGCGACAAGGACGCGAAATCGGTGAGCATGTGGCCGGCATCGGCGAGAAGGGCGAGCGAGCCGGAGAGAAAACCGCCGATCGCTTCAGCGAGCATGAACGAGCCGGTGAGCGCGGCGGCGATCGCCATGCGCTTTTCGTTGCCGCCCGCCCCGTGCGCATGCGCATGGCCGTGAGCATGGGAATGCCCGTGCGCGTGATCATGGCCATGATGATGATCGTGATGTCCGCCGATGGGAGCCTCCCGTGCCAATCCCCGCCGGTTTAGAAAACTCGACGGAAAAGGTCTAGATTGCTTTCACGCGGGACGGGCGCGGCCTAGTTGAAATCTTCCGGCAGGACCGGCAGCGGCTGAAATTCGATGCCCTCGTCCTTGAGCTCTTTGATCTCTTCGCGGCTCGCCTCGCCATAGATGCCGCGCGGATCGCTTTCCTTGTAATGGATGCGGCGCGCCTCTTCGGCGAAGCGGTTGGCGACGTAATCGGCATGCGCCTGAACATATTTGCGCACCTCGCGCATCGCCTCCAGGAGCGGCGCCGGCACGGTGGTCGCCACCTGCTGCCCCTTGCCGCCGCCGGCCGCCACAGGAGCGCCCGCAGAGCCCGTCTCGGCCGCAACGGAGTGAACCGGCTCGCGTCCGCGTCCGCCCGAAATCGCCGGGGCCATCAAGGCGCGTTCGACGGACGCCGAGCCGCAATGCGGACAAGAGAGCAGACCGGCCTCTTGCTGCTCTTCGAAGGCCTTCGAACTTGCAAACCAGGCGTCGAAGCCGTGGCCCTCGTCACAACGCAAATCGTAATGGATCATGATGCCGACCTCATCGGCGGCGCGACGGATGGCGCAAGGGATGGCCCGACTGAGGGCTGCGTGAAATTATGCTCGTTGGCGAGCGAGGGAATGCGGCCTCTGGCCTCTGCCGATTGCGCCGTGTCGATGTCGGCGAGGATCACCTCTTCGCCGTCGCCGCCCGCCTCAGACAGAACCTCGCCCCAGGGCGAGACGATGATGGAATGCCCAAAAGTCTCCCGGCCATCGCGATGGGTCCCCGCCTGGGCCGCGGAGATCATGAAGGCGCCGTTCTCGATCGCCCGCGCACGCTGAAGAACATGCCAATGCGCCTCGCCGGTCTTGCGGGTGAAGGCGGCCGGCGCCGTCAACACATCCGCCCCCGCCTTGGCGAGCGCCCGGTAAAGCTGCGGAAAGCGCACGTCATAGCAGATCGAGACGCCGAGCGTGGCGAAGGCGAGCGGCACGAGCACCGCCTCGCCGCCCGCCGTATAGGTCGCCGATTCCCGCCAGCTCTCGCCGCCCGGCAGATCGACATCGAAGAGATGGATCTTGTCGTAGCGTGCCAGGATGGCGCCGTCCGGCCCGACCACGAAGCCGCGGTTGGCGATCTTCCCATCCTGACTTTTCAGGGCGAGCGAGCCGACATGAAAGACGATGCCGAGCTCAGAGGCGAGCGCCCGGCAGGCGGCAAGCGTCGGATCGTCTGCTTCCATCGTGATCGCCGCAAACAGCTTCTCGCGGTCGCGCTCGATGATGTTGCTCATCTCCGGCGTCTGCACGTAATCCGCCCCCGCCTCGGCGGCGCGGCGCGCCAGCCGTTCGATCGTGGCGATGTTCTCGGAAACGACATTCGTGGCATTGAGCTGCAGACAGGCGGCCTTGAAACTCACGACCCCGCCTCCTCGCCCGCAAGCATGGGCTCCAGACGCCCCTGCCGGTCGAGCGCATAAAGATCGTCGCAGCCGCCGACATGCCGGCTGCCGATAAAGATCTGCGGAAACGTCTGGCGTTTCGAGCGCGCCATCATCTCGGCCCGCTTGTCGGGCTCGAAGGTGGCGTCGATCTCTTCGTAATCCGCGCCCTTCTCCTCAAGCAGGCGGATCGCCGAGCTGCAGAAGCCGCAAAACTGCCGGGTATAGATGGTGACTTTGGCCATGAATGCTCCAAGCGTTGCCCCAGATATAGCCTCACGGAAAACTTCCGCAACAGAACCATCGGCTTAACGCCGCGCACCAGGACCGGAGCCTCACCCGAGCGGGACGACACCGGCGCGCGCGAAGGTGACGACGTCGACCTCCTGCGCCCCGGCTTTGAGAAGCGCCTTCGTTGCCGCCTTCACCGTCGCGCCCGAAGTGTAGACATCGTCGACGAGAAGAATGCGGTGGCCGGCGACGACGCCTCTTTGCGCATCGCGCACCTTGAAGGCGCCGCGCAGATTGGCCTGCCGCTCCTTTTGCGACAGACCGACCTGTTGCCGTGTGCGCCGGCTGCGGGTGAGCGCTCGCGGCACGAAACGAAGGCCGAGTTCATCGGCGATGCCTTTGGCGAGCACGGCCGATTGATTGAAACGCCGCTGCCACAGACGCGAGCGGTGGAGCGGCACCGGCACCACGAGCGTACCCTCGCGGAAGAGGTCTCGCGCCGGTCGCAAAGTCAGCGCGATCAGCGTGCGGGCGACGGCCGCCTGATCGTAATATTTGAACTGATGCACGAGATTGCGCGCCGTTTCGTCGAAGAGGACGGCCGAACGCGCCCGCGAAAACGGCGGCGGATCGGCAATCGCCTGCGCCGACAAAATCCCGTCTCCGAGATCGGCGGCGAAGGGAACGCCGAGCACCGGGCAGAACGGCTCTTCGATGAAGCGCAGCTTCGCCCAGCATTGCGGGCACAAGAGATCATGCGCGCCGACGGCCCGCCGGCAGACCGGGCAGAGCGGCGGCAAAAGCAGATCCGCGACCTGTCTCGCCCCCGCTTTGACGATGTCGCGGAGGCTGCTTCTGGCGTGGACCGGCTCCGATCCCGCCGCACGAAGAGACATGTCCCGTCGCATTGCGCTTCACCATCGCGCGTCTTGCGCTAGAACCCGAGCATGACCGCTCCCCCGATCCTCGACAAGCATCTCCTTCGCCGCCGCGAAGAGCGCGCCGCCCCCGCACCGGAGGGTATCGATTTCCTGATGCAACGGGCGATCGACGAAGTCGCCATGCGCCTTGCCATGGTGGAGCGCCGTTTCGAACGGGGGGTCGCCGCCTTCGGCCGGGGCCCTGCACTTGCAGAGGTCCTTCTGGCAAGCGGCAAGGTGGATCAAATCCTGTCCCTGGAGCAGAGCCTTGCAGCGGCGAGATTGCACACGGCTCAGGTCGCCGTCACCGACGACGAGGCGCTGCCGCTTGCGCCCGAAAGCGTCAATCTCTTCGCCTCCGTCCTCAGCCTCCACAACGCCAACGATCTGCCGGGCGCCCTCATTCAGATCCGCCGCGCTTTGCAGCCCGACGGTCTCTGCCTCGCCGTCTTTCCGGGCGGCGGGACGCTCGCCGAACTGCGCCATGCCTTCATGCACGCGGAAGCCGAGATGATGGGCGGCGTCAGCCCCCGCGTCATGCCCTTTGCAGATATCCGCGATGTCGGCGCACTTCTGCAGCGGGCCGGTTTTGCCCTGCCAGTCGTCGACCGCGAAGTGGTGACCGTGCGCTACCGCGAGCCCTTGAAGCTGATGGCGGAGCTGAAGGCGATGGGCGCCTCCAATGTGCTGTCTGAACGCGCCCGCAAACCCGCGACGCGGGCGCTCATCGCCCGTGCAGCGGAAGCCTACCGCGAACTCTACGGCGATGGAGAAGGACGGGTGCCGGCGACGTTCGAGCTTTACGCCGTGTCCGGCTGGGCGCCGCATGAAAGCCAGCAGAAGCCTGCGAAACGCGGTTCGGCGCAGGTGAGTCTTGCCCATCTTCTGGAAGAGAAGAACCGGGAATGAACGGCCGAGACTGAATGGGCCGGGAATGAGTGGGCCGGACCGCGCCGGCCGAGAGGCACGCTTTACCCCCAGCCGATCTCGGCAAAATGCGCCGCGATACCCTCGTAAAGGGCCGTCAGCGCGGGAATGAAAACGCTGAAACCTGCCAGCAGGGCAATGGTGACCAGCGAGCCGATGAGAGCGTATTCGATCGCCGTCGCGCCGGATTCATCACGCCGGAGCGAGGTCAACACCAAAGCGAGTTCGCGCAGGCGCGATCTCAGCATGTCGATCACAACAGATCGAGCAGATGGGAAATCAGCGGTTCGTCAGCTGGCGGCATGGCAAACTCTCTCATCTTTTGCGGCCGGACCCAGCGCAGTTCCTGTCCTTCGAGAGCCTGCGCCACGCCAGACCAGCGTCGGCAGACGTAGAGTGGCATCAGCAGATGAAGATTTGGATAAGCATGGCTGGCGAACGTCAACGGCGCCAGACAGGCTTCCTGCACATCGATCCCGAGTTCTTCGCGCAATTCCCGGATGAGAGCAGCTTCGGGACTTTCGCTTGCCTCGACCTTGCCGCCGGGAAACTCCCACATGCCGCCGAATTCTTTATGGTCCGGGCGGCGGGCCAGAAGCACGCGCCCGTCGGGATCGACAAGCGCCACGGCAACGACGAGGAGAAGCTTCATCGCGGCCTCGTTCAGCTGCGATAATCGCCGTTGATGGCGACATATTCCTTGGTGAGGTCGCAGGTCCAGACGGTCGCCTGGCCGGTTCCGAGACCGAGATCGACCTTCACCGCAAGTTCGTCCCCCGTCATATAGGCGGAGGCCGCCTCTTCCGAGTAATCCGGGTCGCGCGCACCGTCGACGGCGACGCGATGCGGACCGAACCAGATGGAAAGCCGGTCGCGGTCGGCGGGCTCCCCCGCCTTGCCGACGGCCATCACCACGCGGCCCCAATTGGCGTCCTCGCCGGCAACGGCCGTCTTCACCAGGGGCGAATTGGCGATCGAAAGCGCGATCGTCTTCGCCGACGCATCGGTTTCGGCGCCCGTCACGGTGACTTCGAGGAATTTGCGCGCGCCTTCCCCGTCCTTCACCACCTGGAAGGCAAGCTCGCGACAGACCTCGGTCAAAGCCTCCATAAAACTCTGAAAATCGCCACTTCCCGGCACGATCTCCGCATCGGCGGTGCCGGTCGCAAAGGCGAGCAGCGTATCCGACGTGGAGGTATCGCTGTCGACGGTGATCGCGTTGAAGCTCGTTTTCACGGCCTCCGACAAAGCCGTCTGCAAGGCCATCGGCGAAATCTTCGCATCGGTGAAGACGAAGGCGAGCATCGTCGCCATATCCGGCGCGATCATACCGGCGCCCTTGGCGATGCCCTGCACGTTCACCGTCCGGCCCCCGATCGTCACCTCTTTATGGGCGAGCTTCGGAAACGTGTCGGTGGTCATGATCGCTTCCGCCGCCTCGCGGAAACGATCGCCGCGCGCCTCTTGAGCGAGCGGGCCGAGATGCCGCCGGAACGGCTCTGGATCGAGGGGTTCGCCGATCACGCCGGTCGAGGCGAGAAAGATGTCTTCCGGCGCGCAGCCGAGCGCCTCGGCAGCCGCCTCTGCGCTCGCCTTCGTCGCGGCCGCGCCCTTGGCGCCGGTAAAAGCGTTGGCATTGCCGGAATTGACCACGAGCCCCGCGGCACGTCCGCGCGGAAGCTGCGCCCGGCACCAATCGACCGGCGCAGACGGGCATTTCGACCGCGTGAAGACACCGGCGACCGTCGCCGGCGGATCGAAGGCGATCAGAAGGAGGTCGGTGCGGCCCTTGTAGCGGATGCCGGCCGCAACCGTCGCAAGCCGAACTCCCTCAAGTTGCGGCAGCTCCGCGAATTCGCGGGGCGCCAGCGGCGAAACGCTTGCGCTCATTCTTACTGGTTCTGCCCCGCATCGGAGTCGGAAGGAGCCCCATCATCGGAAGCGCCCTCTTCGGCCGCACCTTCATCGGACCCGGCTTCTCCATCCGCCGCAGGCTCGGCATTCGCCTTGTTGTAGACTTCGATGGTGGTGTCGTCGCGCAGCTTCGTCATCACCTCGTTGAACTTCTGCCGCACCAGAACGCCGCGCAGCTGCTCCTTGATGTCGTCAAGCGGCGGCGGGCTCGACATGCGCTTGTCTTCGAGCTTGATCACGTGCCAGCCGAATTCCGACTTCACCGGCTCCTTGCTGTATTCGCCGGGCTCCAGCGCGAACACGGCCTTGTCGAATTCCGGCACCATGCGGCCTTTCGGGAAATAGCCGAGATCGCCACCCTGCGGGCCGCTCGGACCTGTCGACTTTTCCTTGGCGAGCTCGGCGAAATCCTTGCCGGCATCGAGCTGTTTGATGATCTCTTCGGCTTCCTCCTTGGTCGTCACGAGGATGTGGCGGGCATGCACCTCTTCCTCGGGTTTGAAGCCGGAAATCTGCTTGTCGTACTCCGCCTTCACCTCGTCGTCGGTGACGGCGTTGACGATCTCCTTCTCCACATACTCGTTCCTGAGCGCGCGGGTCTTCAGGAATTCCAGGCGCTGGTCGAAATCGGGGGTCTTGTCGAGACCCTTCTCGCGTGCCGCCTCCGCCAGGAGCTCCATGTCGACGAGGACGTCGACGAGAACGGCGCGCCGGCGCGGGCCGGGCACGCGGTCGAGTTCGTCGGAGAAATCGTTCGCCGCTTCCGACAGATCCTTTTCGGTGATGATCGTATCGCCGACGCGTGCGACGGCATCGGGTGACGGCGCGTCCTGCGCCTGGGCTGACGCCATGAAGGCACCGGTCGCGATGACGAGAGCGGCGAGGGCGCCGCTCGCGCCGCCGATCTTGTACGACGTGTTCCGGATGGTCATGATAGGTCCTCGATCGACATCGGCGCGATGTCTGCGCAAGCGCCGCAGATTGACATGATTCACCTGCGTTCTTATCTCTCCCCCGGCCCGCCGTCCAGAAGCGGGGGCGCCGGCTCGACGGCTTTCAACGCTGATCCCCGCGCCACTTCAGAAGCGATGAGCGGCCTCACGACACGCCGACATCGGTAATTTGCCGACGAAGAGGATGTATTTATGCTGGGCTTGGGCAGTTTGGGCCGCAAGGTCTTTGGCACCCCGTCGGACCGCCGCGTCAAAAAGTATCGTCCCCTCGTCGATCAGATCAATGCGCTCGAGGACGAGACGGCAAGGCTGAGCGACGAAGAGCTCGCCGGCCGCACGCTGGAATTTCGCCAGCAGCTCGAAAACGGCGCCAAAGTCGACGATCTCCTGGTGCCGGCCTTCGCCACCGTGCGCGAGGCGGCCAAGCGCGTTCTCGGCCAGCGCCCCTTCGACGTGCAGCTCATCGGCGGCATGGTTTTGAACGAAGGCGCCATCTCCGAAATGAAGACGGGTGAAGGCAAGACGCTCGTCGCCACCCTGCCGGTCTATTTGAACGCGCTCACCGGCAAGGGCGTCCACGTCGTCACCGTCAACGATTATCTGGCGAGCCGTGACGCGGACTGGATGGGCCGCATCTACCGCTTCCTCGGCCTGTCCGTCGGCGTCATCGTCCACGGCCTGTCGCAGGACGAGCGCCGCCGCGCCTACCGCGCCGACGTCACCTACGGCACCAACAACGAATTCGGCTTCGACTATCTGCGCGACAATATGGAATACGACCTCGGTGCCATGGTGCAGCGCGGGCACCATTACGCCATCGTCGACGAGGTGGATTCCATCCTGATCGACGAGGCGCGCACGCCGCTCATCATCTCCGGTCCGGTGGAAGACAAATCGGAGCTCTATCAGGCAATCGACGCCATCATCCCGCAGCTGAAGCCGGAAGATTACGAGATCGACGAGAAGGTCCGCTCCGCCACGCTCACCGAAGACGGCACCGAACATGCCGAGCGTCTCCTGGAAGCGGCCGGGCTTCTGAAGGGCGACAACCTCTATGACGTGGAAAACGTCGCCGTCGTCCATCACCTCAACAACGCCTTGAAGGCGCACAAGATCTTCCAGCGCGACAAGGATTACATCGTCAAGAACGGCCAGGTCGTCATCATCGACGAATTCACCGGCCGCATGATGGAAGGCCGGCGCTATTCGGAAGGCCTGCACCAGGCGCTCGAGGCCAAGGAGCACGTCAAGATCCAGCCGGAGAACCAGACGCTCGCCTCCATCACCTTCCAGAATTATTTCCGCCTCTACGAAAAGCTCGCCGGCATGACCGGCACGGCGATGACGGAAGCCGACGAGTTCATGGACATCTACGGTCTCGACGTCGTCGAGGTGCCGACCAATGTCCCGGTCGCCCGCATCGACGAGGACGACCAGGTCTTCCGCACGGTGGAAGAAAAATACGCCGCGATCATCGAGACGATCAAAGATTGCCGCGAGCGCGGTCAGCCGGTTCTCGTCGGCACCACCTCGATCGAAAAGTCGGAGCTTCTGGCGGAGCGCCTGAAGACGAGCGGCGTCAAGGATTTCAATATCCTCAACGCCCGCCATCACGAGCAGGAAGCCATCATCATCTCCCAGGCCGGCAAGCCCGGCGCCATCACCATCGCCACCAACATGGCCGGCCGCGGCACCGACATTCAGCTCGGCGGCAATGTCGACATGCGCCTCGCCGCAGAGCTCGGCGAGATGGAGGAAGGGCCGGAGCGCGACGCCAAGACCCAGGCGATCAAGGCCGATCTGGAACGCATGAAGCGCGAGGCGCTCGATGCCGGCGGCCTGATGGTGCTCGCCACCGAGCGCCACGAAAGCCGGCGCATCGACAATCAGCTCCGCGGCCGTTCCGGCCGTCAGGGCGACCCCGGCCGTTCGCAATTCTATCTGTCCCTGCAGGACGATCTGATGCGCATCTTCGGCTCCGACCGCATGGACGGGATGCTGACGAAGCTCGGCCTCAAGGAGGGCGAGGCGATCGTCCATCCCTGGATCAACAAGGCCTTGGAGCGGGCGCAGAGCAAGGTCGAGGCGCACAACTTCGACATCCGCAAGAACCTTCTCAAATACGACGACGTCATGAACGACCAGCGCAAGGTCGTGTTCGAGCAGCGCATCGATCTGATGCGCCAGGAGGAGACGGCGGAGACCGTCCGCGACATGCGCCACGAGACGATCGACGAGATCGTCTCCAAGCACATCCCCGAGCGCGCCTATGCCGAGCAATGGGATGTGGAGGGCCTGAAGGCGGAAGTCGCACAGATCCTCGCCCTCGATCTGCCGATCGACGAATGGGCGGCGGAGGAAGGCATCGCCGATGCGGAGATGCGCGAGCGCATCGAAAAGGCCGGCGACGAGCTGATGGCCCGCAAGGCGAGCCGTTTCGGCCCCGAGCTCATGCGCATGGTGGAAAAGCAGATCCTCCTGCGCACGCTCGATCAGCTCTGGCGCGAACATCTGGCACAGCTCGATCAGCTGCGCTCCGTCATCGGCTTCCGCGGCTACGGCCAGCGCGATCCGTTGAACGAGTACAAGACCGAGGGCTTCGAGCTCTTCGAGGCGATGCTGTCGGAGCTTCGCCGTGCCGTCACCGCACAGCTCATGCATGTCGAGCTCGCCGAGCGTGAGCCGCTTGAAGAAACGCTGCGCCCGCCGGAAGGCATCGCCCATCACGTCGATGCAACCACCGGCGAGGATGAATTCGAGATGACCGATGGCGGCGGATCGGAGAGAGCCGGCGCCGGCGCGCTTCCCGTCGGTGCGGGTGCGGTCGCCGCGAGCAGCGCTTACGCCGGCGGCGAAGGCGCAGGCGCGGCCACGATCGACCCGAACGACCCCTCCACCTGGGGCAAGGTCGGGCGTAACTCGCCCTGCCCGTGCGGCTCCGGCAAGAAGTTCAAGCACTGCCACGGCGCGCTCGTCTAAACTGCCACGGCGCGCTCGTCTAAAGAGCCGGGCCCTACAACCACCGCTCTAGCCGGCCCACCCACGGCCGGCTAGAATTGTTTTGAACATCAGCTCAGGATGACATCCCCGCTCGTGCCACAGGCGCGGGCGGCTCTCGGTGTCGGCCAAGGATCTTTCATGTCCTCAAGCACACTCGTCGACAGCGTCACCTCCTGGCTGGTCGAGCAGGCCTTTGGCGAGCCCGACCCGACCGAGCTTTTTCAAGGCATGTGCGACCGCATCTTCGGCGTCGGCATCCCGATCGGCCGCGCCATGGTCAATTGGACCACGCTCCACCCGCTCTTTCAGGTGGAAGCGGTCATCTGGCGCGAGGGCCAGGAAGTGGCCTTCGAGCAGATCGCCTACAATCCCGAGCCCGACCATATCAGCGAGGCGTGGCGGCAAAGCCCTTTCAAGGTGCTTGTGGAGAGCGGCGGCGACGTCTTCCGGCGCGCCCTGCAGGGGCCGGAGAAACTCGTCGATTTCCCGGTCCTGCAGGAATTCGCCGACGAAGGCTTCACCGACTATGTCGCCTTTGCGATTGATCTCGCCATCCCCGGCACCGGCCTGGCGAACTCGCGCAGCGGCATCATCGTCTCGTATTGCTGCACCCGCCCGACCGGCTTTTCGGATGGCGAGATCGCGGCGCTTCAGCGTGTCACCCGCCGCTTCGCCCTCTCCGGCAAGGTGATGATCCTGTCGCGCATGGCCGATACGATCGCCGAAACCTATCTCGGCCATCGCGCCGGCCCGCGCGTGCTCGGCGGCCAGATCCATCGCGGCGACGGCGAGACCGTGCCGGCGATCATCCTCTACAGCGACCTCAGAAATTCGACCGCCTTCGCCGAGCGCATCCCGCGCGCCGATTACATCGACCTGTTGAATTCCTATTTCGATTGCATCGCCGCCTCCATCGAAGAGGAAGGCGGCGACATCCTGAATTTCATCGGCGACGCCGTGATCGCGCTGTTCTCGCTCGATTGTTGGTCATCGGAAACGGAAGCGGCGCAGGCGGCAAGCCGCGCCATTGAAAAGGGCTGGCAGAAGCTCGCGCTCTTGAACGAGGCCCGAATTGCGGCCGGGGAAGAGCCGCTCGATTACGGCGTCGGGCTGACGCGCGGCAACGTCATGTTCGGCAATATCGGCACGGCCTCGCGTCTGTCATTTTCGGTGATCGGCCCGATCGTCAATCAGGTTGCGCGCGTTCAGGCGATGACCAAGGTTTTCGGCGTGCCGGCGCTTGCTGTCCAGAAAGTCGCGGACCACGCCCCCGCCCATTGGACGCCGCTCGGCGAACACACGCTCAGAGGCTTTTCGGAGCCCGTGGCGCTCTATGCCTGGGCGGGGCCGACACCGCACCGCCTCCCCGAGCCGGTCATGGAAACCGGGGATCCGAGCGCACCCCCGAAAAAACGCGCCCATCGCCCACGGGAAAGCGCCGCCGAAATGGATTTCCTGGCCAACCGCGCCGTCCGCGCCAAGGGATGAGGTGACATGCGAGCCCGTCGGTCGCCGTCCCGCGTGCAGAACACAGCGTCTCTGAGCAGACAAGCAGCCCAATAAAAGCGCGAGGTCTGCGGTCAGAGCCGGCGTGCAGGAAAGGCGCTGCGGCGCCGCTCTTCCCAAATGCACCGTGTGACGACGACGCGTCTTGAACCAGGAGTGCGCTCCCGCAAAAGTTGATCCACTGCGCATGAAGTATCTAAGCGTCGAATGGCAGTGCGGGGGACATTGCAGATGACGGAAGTGAACAGGCGGCGCTGTGCGCTAAAGGTCGCGGGATGCGCCGGCGCCGCTTTTCTTGCTCTTTCCGCTTCCGTCGATAATTTGGTGACCTATTTATTTGGGCCCGGCTACCTGTGGATCATCGGGGGAACGTTCATCGCCGCCTGCTGGGGCTACGAAGCTCTATGCCACGGCTTCAAGGTCGATGACTTCTTTGGAAAGGACGAAGCAGATGACTAGCAAATCCGGCGGCTGCGCTGTTTGCGTCCTGTTTGGGGCCATCATTCCGTGGAGCGGCTTGTTCGTGGGCGGGATCCTTGGCTTGCTGCCAAATACCCCACCGGCATGGGACCGGCTGAGCGCATATATGGTGGCAATCTCACTGCTTTTGATGGCGGGAAGCTTCGTCCTGCGTCGCGTTCCGCGCATCATATTCTAGCCGGCTCACCGGCCAGCTATCGACGCATCGTCACCTCGTAAACTGCAGCTTTCAGCGTCCGGGAGAGCCCGTGACGATGCGGCCAATGCCGTGCGGCCTGTCCCGGCAAGACGGTCGAAAAAGATGCGAGATGCCCTGCCTCAGGTTGCCGCCTTCGAGATAAGCTCGGTCACCCAAACGCATCCTTTGAGGCCGCGACATCCATGCCCGCCACGATCTCCCCTTACGAGAAAGCCGACCAGCAGGGCGTGCTCGATCTCATCCTGCCGATCCAGCAGCGCGAATTTGCGATCCCGATCACGCTGGAGGAACAGCCCGACCTTCTCGCCATCGAGAGTTTCTACCGGGTCGGCAAGGGCGATTTCTGGGTGGCGAAGGACGCGGGTCGCGTCGTCGGCACGATCGCGCTCAAGGACATCGGCGACAACCAGGCCGCCTTGCGCAAGATGTTCGTGGCGGCGACCCATCGCGGTCGCCCGCACTCCGTCTCCTCAGGGCTCTTGCAAACCGCGCTCGCCGCCGCGGCGGAACGCGGCCTCGCCGAGATCTTCCTCGGCACGACGGCAAAGTTTCTCGCGGCGCACCGCTTCTATGAGAAGAACGGCTTTGCGGAGATCGACAAGACCGAGCTGCCGCCAGCCTTCCCGCTCGTCGACGTCGATACGAAATTCTACCGGATCGCAATCCCCCCTCTTCCCGCAACACCGGACTCAGGCAACAGGCATCTCCCAGCGAGCGGCTAAGTCGCCCTCCCCTGGACGGCCTCCCTGTCCCTCACACTCTGTGAGAGCGACCCATCGGCCGAACGGCAGCCGTCCGTGCCCGCACACCACGCACGCCGAGCGGATTTCGAAGCCGATCCTTGAAATGTAAAACGTACGTTTTACATGCCCTGCGATGGAAACGAAAACCCGGCTCCTCGCCGCCGCCGAACAGCTCTTCGACCTGAACGGTTTCACCGCCACCGGAATGGACCGGCTGACGCAAGCCGCCGGCATGTCCACGCGCACCCTCTACAAGCACGCCGGCAGCAAAACCGACCTGATGGCCGCCGTCCTCGCCGAGCGCGATCACCGCTTCATGCGCACGTTCCAGGGCCTCGAGAGCGTCGACGGCATCTTTGCGGCTTTGGAGACGTGGGTGCGGGAAGAAGGCGCCCGCGGCTGCCTTTTCCTGCGAGCCTTCGGAGAGACCGGCGGCAACATCCCGGAAGTGCGTGCCGCCGTTCTCGCCCACAAAGAAACCTTCCGCAAACGCCTGACCGAGATCCTCGTGACCGAACTCGGCGAGGCGGCAAGCGCGCACCTGACGGAAGAGATATTGGTCCTCTACGAGGGCGCCACGGCAGCCTCTGTCTATCGGGGCCCGGCCGCGGTCGCGGCGGCACGCCGGGCAGCGGCAATCCTTGTCGCCGACGCTGACGCCGGACAACGCCCGTGAAACCGGCCCTTCGCCTGGGCGCCGTCGGTTTCGGCCTGATCGCCGTCTGTTACGGCTTTGCGCGTTTCGCCTTCGGTCTGTTTCTGCCGGAGGTCGATGCCGATCTATCGCTCGGCCCGGCGCTGTCGGGCGTCCTCTCGGGCGGATCCTTTCTCGGCTATTGCCTCACGATCATTGCCTCGGCCGTCCTCACCGAGCGTTTCGGGGCGCGCGCCGTGGCGATTGCGGCGGCCCTCGTCGCCGCGGCCGGCATGGCCGCGATCGCCGCCGCGCCCAATGCCGCCTGGCTGGCCGGCGCCGTGCTTTTGGCAGGGTCGAGCACCGGCCTCGCCTCTCCGCCCATGGCTGCGGCGGTCGCAGCCTCGGTCCGGGCCGAGCGGCAGGACGCCACCAACACCGCGATCAATGCGGGCACCAGTGCTGGTGTCGCACTCTCAGGCCCCGTCGCCCTGGCGATCGGCGGGGAATGGCGTCTCGCCTTTGCGGGCTTCGCCGCACTTGCCGTTGTCGTGGCGCTCGCAGCCGCTGTCGCGGTTCCGCCAACGCGGCGCAACTCCGCGAAAGGCAGTCACCTGCCACCCGTAACCGGACCTTTGATGCGCCTCGTCGCAGCCTATTTCCTCATGGGCGCCGCAAGCACCTCCCTCTGGTCCTTCGGCGGCGAGATCGCATCGCAAAGGCTCGGCTGGGGCACGAGCGGCATCGGCGTTTTGTGGACCGCCATCGGCATTGCGGGAATTGCCGGCGCCTCGGCAGGCACCCTGGTGAAACGCTTTGGCGTCGACCGGACGCATCGTGCCTTTCTGACGATGATGGCGCTCGGCATCCTCGCGACCGGCTCGGCCCTCGCCACCCCCGCAACGACGCTCGCAGGCGGCGCTCTCTTCGGCGCGGCCTATGTGATGCTGACCGGAATCTACCTCGTCTGGGGTGTGGCGGCACTTTCCGATCGCCCGGCGACGGGGCTGATGATCGGCTTTCTCACCATCGCCATCGGCCAGACGGCGGGAGCGCCCCTCTTCGGTTTCATCCTGGACGCCTTCGGTCCGGATCAGGCCGTCATCGTCTTTGCCGCCATCGGGCTCGCGGCCGGGATGATGGGATACGAGCGCGTCGGCCTTTTCGGGGCTCCGGCCGCCCGAAGATGCACCGAGGCCCGATAAGGCCGCGGCCGAAAGCCCGCGCCACTTTAAGCCCGGATCGCGCGTGAACGGCATAGCGGGCGAAAACCGGGGGTCGCGACAATGCCCCACGGCAGCGCCGAGAATGCGCGAGAGAAACCGGAGAATGAGCGTGCGCCAAACAAAAAACGGCGCGGTCGCCCGCGCCGTTCATGTGCTTTGAAGCCGTCTTTTGAAATCGCTGGCCTGGCCCGGAAGGCCGCGGCCAGCGAGGGTCGCTACCAGACCTTCTTGATCAGCCGCGACAAGAGGCCGGCGTCCTCTTCCTGCTGCGGCGCGTAGGCGGTCGCCATCGCGGGCTCTCCGCCTGCCGGAGTCTCGGAGGCGACCTGCGTCTCCGCACCCGTCTTGCCGCTTTCGGAACGTTCCGGAATGCTCGCCGTCATCACAGGCGCATCGGCCGGCGTCGACATCGGGGCATTCTGCGGGGCGTTCGGCGTCGCCGCCTCGGCCGGCATCGTGCCACGGGCGAGCGCCAGAAGCGTCGGCGGCACTTCGTTCTTCTGCCGCGGATCGCGCATCAGGTCGGCGACGGCGATCTTTGCATAGTCGCGGTCGTTGAGATTGCTCGCGATCTTGTCTTCGCGCAGCTCGTCCTCGGCGCGCTTCTTGGCGACCGCGAGACGAACCGAATCGTCCACCTTCGGGGCGCAGGAGGCGCTCGGCGAATAGCTCATGCCGGCCTGGCGCTCGGTGCCGAAGACATATTGCTTCGAGCACACGGCGACTTTCGGCTCCTGGCGGGTGAGTTCGAAGACGTCGCTGCCTTCCTTCAGCATCTTCCAGAAGGCGTAATTTTCGTTGCGGCGATGCTTGGCGAGATTTTCCGGCGTCATGCGGAACGGGAAGGCATGCACCTGGAAGGATTTCTGGCCGCCCTGAAAGGCGAGCCGCGCCAGCGTGTAGATTTCCTGGATCTGGTCGTCGTCCATGGCATAGCAGCCGCGCGACGAGCAGGCGCCGTGCACCATGAGATGCGAGCCGGTGCGCCCGAGCGAACGGTCATAGGCGTTCGGGTAGCCCATGTTGAACGACAGATAATAGGAGGAGTTCGGGTTCAGCTGCGCGGGAGTGATCGTATAAAAACCTTCCGGCGCCTGGCGGTCGCCCTCCTGCTGCTTCGGCCCGAGCTTACCCGACCATTTGCAGATGTCGTAGGTTTTGAGGAGCGCGTAGCGGCCGGTCGCCTTCTCCTGCTTCCAAACCTCGAGCTCCGATTCTTCCTTGAACAGGCGAACCAGGATCGGGCTCGTTTCGCTCATGCCTTTTTTGGCGATGAGCGATTTGGTGGAATGCGAAAGCGGCCGAAGATGTTTGGCCATGCCCTCGAAATCGTTGCAGCCGGCCAGGATGAGTACCGCCAGACCTGTAACGATGAGAGCCGCGACGCGCGCAGCGCGTGAAAATAGTGCTGTCATCATGACCCGAAGAGCCTCTTCCCCTGTCTCTTGCGGATTTCTAAAGGCATATCGTTGCCGGGAGGTTTAAGCCAACGAAATGCGGCGATTTCCTGCTGGAGAGACCGCGAATTTCGCCGAGTGTGACGGAATCGTCGCAGACACCGCGAATTTCGCGGTGTCCGGCACTTTTCCCCGGTCAAATTGGCCAAAAATCTCCCAACGCGGCTTGAGACCGCGGAATCAGCCGAGACTGCGTCCGATCGCCAGGAATTTTTCCCGTCGCTGCAGCCGGATATCGTGCGCCGGCAGGCCGCGGAATTCGCCGAGCGCGCCGGCAATGACGTCGCCCACGGCGGCGATCACGGCGTCCGGATCGCGGTGCGCACCGCCGACTGGCTCGTTGATGATAGAGTCTATCACCTTGAGATTCTTGAGATCTTCGGCCGTCACCTTCATCGCGGTGGCGGCCTCTTCGGCGCGTGTGGAATCCCGCCACAGGATCGATGCGGCGCCTTCCGGCGAAATCACCGAATAGATCGCATGCTCGAGCATATAGACGCGATTGGCCGTCGCGAGCGCGATCGCGCCCCCCGATCCGCCCTCTCCGATGATGACGGAGACATTCGGCACGCCGAGCCCGAGACAGGCTTCCGTGGAGCGCGCGATCGCCTCTGCCTGGCCGCGTTCCTCAGCCCCGACCCCCGGGTAAGCCCCTGCAGTATCTACGAAAGCAATCACCGGCAGGCCGAAACGATCGGCCATTTCCATGAGCCTGACCGCCTTGCGGTAACCCTCCGGCCGGCCCATGCCGAAATTGTGTTTAAGCCGCGACTGCGTGTCGAAGCCCTTCTCCTGGCCGAGGACAGCGACTGGCTCGCCGCGGAACCGCCCGAGACCGGCGAGAACCGCGCGGTCCTCGGCGAATTTCCGGTCGCCGGCAAGAAGCGTGAAATCCTTGATCAGCGAGGAGATGTAACGGCTCGCGTGCGGCCGGTCGGGATGGCGGGCGACGAGCGCCTTCTGCCAGGGCGTCAGCTTGGCATAGAGGCCCTTGAGCGCATCCCGCGCTTTGGTTTCCAGATTGGCGATTTCCTCGTCGGTGGAAACGCTGTCATCACTTTCCTGCAGCCGACGCAGCTCCTGAATCTGGCCTTCGAGGTCGGCAACGGGTTTTTCGAAATCGAGGAAGTGGCGCATGTAAGGCAGTTGATCCTTAAGGTGGCCGCAAACTGGCGATGGGGCGTTGTCAAGTCAAGCGGAGGCGACAATCGGCCCCCATCTCATCGCCAGCGGGGCTTTGAGGGCGACATCATCAGCGCATGCGCCCGAGAGGGTGATGCTCCTGGACGAGCGTCTTCATGCGCTCCTCCAGAATATGGGTATAAATCTGTGTGGTCGAAATGTCGGCATGGCCGAGCAATGTCTGCACGGCCCTGAGATCGGCGCCGCCTGACAGGAGATGCGTCGCGAAAGCATGACGCAAGACATGGGGCGACAGGCGCGCGGGCGATATGCCGGCCTCAATGCCGACCTCCTTCAAGTCGCGCGCGAAAGCCTGGCGCGTCAGATGCCCGCAGGCCGAGGCCGCCGGAAACAGAAACGGGCTTCGGCCCGCCTGCCGCTCATCGAGGAGTGCGCGGTAAGCTCGCATCGAAAGGCGGGCGTCTTCGTTCAAAGGCACGAGCCGCTCACGCCCCCCTTTGCCGGTGACGATCAGGAAAGGGCGCTCGCCGGTCGCCGCACTTGCCGGCAGCCCGAGGAGTTCCGAAACCCGAAGGCCGGTGGCATAGAGAAGCTCCAGAAGCGCCCGCATGCGCGCCGCAGCCAGGCGCCGTGCCGGTGGCGCCTCGCGGTCTGCCCGCGCGCGTGCCGTATCCAGCAAGGTACCAACCTCTTCGACAGACAAGGTCTTTGGCAGGCCGCGCAGTGGCTTCGGACGATCAAGCACGATCGTCGGATCGTCGCTGCGCAACCCTTCGGAAAGGAGGAAGCGAAAGAACTGGCGCAGCGCAGAAACCCGTCGGCTCTGTGTCGCCGGGCTCATGCCGCGTGCTGCAAGTGTGGCGATATAGTCGCGCACCCCGTCGCCGCCGACCTCGCGCAGGTCGCTGACGGTGCCGAGAGCATCGAGAAGGTCGCGCCGATAGGCCGCAAGCGTATTGGCAGAAGCCCCGCGCTCAGCCGCCAGCATCTCCAGAAATGCTTCGATATCCAGAAGATCGCGCGGGCGGCGCGGGCGCGGCCCAGCATCCCCCGCTGGGGACGAGGCCGCACTCACTGATTGACCCGCTCCGCAGGAATACGCACGCTCATCTCTCTGGGATTGGGCTCCACGAGAAGCGTCAGCGCTATCATGCCACCATAGACGATCGCGGCCAGAACCGCGATGACAAACAAGAAGCGAAAGAGACTTGGCATTCGAACCGCCCGTTTACGTGAGCCCCTTATCGCCGCTTCCGCTGCTATTTCAAGGGATGCACGGCAACAGATAAAGCTTTATAGCGAGCCGATTGTGGGCCGGGACGGGGCATGTTGCGAACTGACAGCAAGAAATATTCACGCATCGAGGAAGGCGCCGCGGAACGCGTCGTCGAGCGTTTGGGTGCACGAAACATCGTCCTCGTGGGGATGATGGGCGCTGGCAAGACCAGCGTCGGCCGCCGCCTTGCTGCGACACTCAACCTGCCTTTCAAAGACGCCGACCAGGAAATCGAAGCAGCCGCCAACCTCACGATCGCCGACATTTTCTCAACTTACGGCGAGGCGCATTTTCGTGACGGTGAGAAAAAAGTCATCCGGCGTCTTCTCACCACCGGCCCGACAGTGATCGCGACCGGCGGAGGTGCCTTCGAAGACGCGGAGACACGTCAGGCGATCGCCAATGACGCCGTCTCCATTTGGCTCAAGGCCGATCTCGATCTCCTTTTCGACCGTGTCAGGCGCCGGTCGAACCGGCCGCTCTTGCGCAAACCGAACCCGAAAGAAATCCTGGCGGATCTCCTCGCCCGCCGAGAACCCACCTACGCCCTCGCCACGCTCACGGTCGCCTCGCGCGACGTGCCCCATCACACCGTCGTGGCAGACGTTCTTTCCGCCCTCGATAAATTTCTGACCAGCGAGAACCCATCATGAGTTCCGTACATGTGGACCTTGGCGAGCGCAGCTACGACGTCCTCGTCGCCGCCAACCTCATCCCCAATCTCGGACGCCACATGGCCGCGCGGATGGACGCCCGCCGCGCCGCGATCATCACAGACGAAAATGTCGGCCGTCTTTATCTTGACCCCGTCCGCCAGGCGCTAAGCGACGCGGAAATCGAGAGCGTCGAGATCGTCGTCGCGCCGGGAGAAGCCTCCAAGAGCTTCTCCACCTTGGAACGCGTTGTGAGAGAGCTGCTCGCAGCCCGGCTCGAACGCTCCGACATCGTCATTGCGCTTGGCGGCGGCGTCGTTGGTGACCTCGCGGGCTTTGCGGCTGCGATCACCCGTCGAGGCATGAGCCTCGTCCAGGTGGCGACCAGCCTTCTTGCACAGGTGGATTCATCCGTCGGCGGCAAAACCGGCATCAACACGCCGGAAGGCAAGAACCTCGTCGGTGCCTTCTTCCAGCCACGGCTGGTCCTGGCCGATACGAGCGCACTCGACACCCTCCCTCACCGCGAGTTTCGCGCCGGTTATGCGGAAGTCGTAAAATACGGCTTGATCGACGATGCGGAGTTCTTCTCGTGGCTCGAGGACAACAGAGAGGCCGTCTTCGCCGGCGAGGACGCACGCGGAGAAGCCATCCGCCGCAGCGTCGCGGCGAAGGCACGCGTCGTCGCCGCCGACGAGCGAGAGGCCGGAACACGCGCCCTCCTCAATCTCGGACATACTTTCGGACATGCGCTTGAGGCTGCGTGCAACTACGACGCCAGCCACATTATCCACGGCGAGGGTGTGGCCATCGGTATGGCCATGGCCCATCGTTTTTCAGTCCAGCAGGGACTTTGTGCGCCGGAGGCGGCGGAGCGCGTCGAGAGGCATCTTGCCGCCGCGGGTCTGCCAACCCACATGAACAGCATTCCGGGAAGCGGATTTCCCACCTCGGAATTGATGGATCACATTGCCCAGGACAAAAAGGTCAAAGCTGGCCGCCTCACCTTTATCTTGAGCCGAGGGATCGGTGAGGCTTTCATCGCGGAGGATGTCGCGCCTCACTCGGTTGAGACGTTCCTCGCCGATGAGCTCGCGGCCGAGCCTGCACCCGCCCTTCAGACAGGAGAATAACCCATGTGGCTCGCAGCCACTCTGCTTGCCATTGTCATTCTGCTTTTCCTTTCCGCCTTCTTCTCCGGATCGGAGACCGCTTTGACGGCGGCATCACGCGCCCGCATGCACCAGATGGAGCGGTCGGGCGATGCCCGAGCGGGGATCGTTTCGCGTCTGATCGATCGCCGCGAACGCATGATCTCGTCGCTGCTTCTCGGCAACAACCTCGTCAACATCCTGGCATCCGCCCTCGCAACTGCCGCCTTCATCGACATTCTGGGCGATGCAGGTGTGGCGGCGGCGACCTTCGTGATGACGGTCCTGGTCCTTGTCTTTGCAGAGGTTTTGCCGAAGACCTGGGCAATCACGACGCCAGACCGCTTCGCGCTTGCCGTCTCGCCCTTCGTCTCAACGGTCGTTCGGGTTTTTGCGCCTGTCGTGATGGCAGTTCAGCGCTTCGTCTCGGCGCTCTTGCGTCTCTTCGGCGTCGCCGCGAGCCATGACGTGCTCTTGTCCGGCCACGAGGAACTTCGCGGCGCCGTCGATCTCCTGCACCGCGAAGGCAGCGTGCAAAAGGGCGCCCGCGACATGCTGGGCGGCCTTTTGGACCTCAACGAGCTCGATGTCTCCGACGTCATGGTTCACCGCACCGCGATGCAGGCCCTCAACGCCGATGATCCGGCGGAGAAGCTCGTCACCCAGGTGATCGAGAGCCCCTTCACACGCCTGCCCTTGTGGCGCGGCGAGACCGAAAACATTGTCGGGATCCTGCATGCCAAGGACGTCTTGAGGGCCCTCGCGGCAGCCGGCGGCGATGCAACAGCTCTCGATATCATGGCGGTCGCCTCAAAGCCCTGGTTCGTGCCTGACACGACTTCTCTGCAGGCGCAGCTCAACGAGTTCCTGCGTCGCAAAATTCACTTCGCGCTCGTCGTCGACGAGTATGGCGAGGTGATGGGCCTGATCACGCTCGAAGATATTCTGGAGGAAATCGTCGGCGAGATCGCCGACGAGCATGACGTGGAGATCCAGGGCGTGCGCCAGCAGCCGGACGGCTCCATTATCGTGGAAGGCACGGTGCCGATCCGCGATCTCAACCGCGCCTTCGACTGGAACCTGCCGGATGAAGAGGCGACAACGATGGCGGGCCTGGTGATCCACGAAGCACAGACAATTCCCGAAGCGGGACAGGAATTCACCTTCCACGGCTTCCGCTTCAAGGTTCTGCGCAAGACACGGAATCGACTGACGCAGATAAGGGTGACCCCGGTCACGCCGGTGGCGACGACACAGGCGACGAGCTTGCCGGTCTAGGCCACCCGTTCCATTCAGGAGGCCGGCCGCCTACCGGCCTTCGCCCGGCGCATACGCCTTTACGGCCAGCGCGTGCACTCTGGCCTTCAGCTCTTCAGCCAGGATCTCATTGATCATGCGATGGCGTTCAACACGGCTCTTCCCTTCGAAGGCCGCAGACACAATATGGATGCGGAAGTGGCTCTCACCCTCAGGATGCGCGCCACCATGACCGGCATGAAGATGCGATTCATCGGTAATGGTCAGCTCCTCGGGGGAAAGGGCACCATTAAGTTTGTCTTCCATTTTTTCACGAACGCTCATCGTTCCTCCGGTTCTGTCTGATTGGCGTTGAGGTACGGCTTGAGAGGGCCCGCCGGGGCGGGCATATTGATTCCATGAAGCTTGAATCGGACCTGTTCGACAAGATTAGAACCCGCAAGGGAACGAAGAAGCCCAAGCAGGAAGAAAGGGCGACGCGCGTCTGCGAAGCCGAAGGCTGCAATGCGCCCGCGACGCATCGCGCACCCAAGGGACGCGACGCAGAAGGCGAGTATTTTTGGTTCTGCCTGGAGCACGTGCGCGCCTACAACAAATCGTACAATTATTTCGCCGGGCTCGACGACAACGACGTCCAATCCTTCCAGAAGGAATCGATCATCGGCCACAGGCCGACTTGGCGAATGGGCTCCAATGCGCGCTCCGATGAGGGCCCGCGACCCGGAGGACGCGCCAAATACGGCTTTACCGGCAAGACCGACGACCCGTTCCATCTTTTTGGCGACGGCTTCAAAAGCCGCCCGTCAGAAGAGCCGACCCGACGCACTGTGCGCAATATGGAGAGGAAGTCGCTGGCGACTCTTGGCCTTGACGAGACCGCTGGCCCCGACGAAGTAAAGGCGCGCTACAAGACGCTCGTGAAGCGCCATCACCCCGATGCCAATGGCGGCGACCGTTCTCTGGAGGAGAAACTCCGGGAAATTATCCAGGCCTACAGCTATTTGAAGAGCGTCGGTTTCTGCTAGATCAGGGGTCTCTGACGCCGTGAAAAGAGCCGGCGCATACGGCGCCGAAAGAAGGAATTTGTCATGCAGGAAGCCGTCGAGAACACCCCCGCCGCCCCCGATATAAAGGTGTCGGTCAGGCAGGTCTTCGGCATCGATTCAGACCTCGAAGTGCCGGCCTTTTCGCAGGGTGATCCGCACGTCCCCGATCTCGACGAGGATTATCTTTTCGACCGCGAGACGACCTTGGCAATCCTCGCAGGGTTTGCCCACAACCGCCGTGTCATGGTCACGGGCTATCACGGCACCGGCAAGTCGACGCATATCGAACAGGTCGCGGCGCGCCTCAACTGGCCGTGCGTGCGCGTCAATCTCGACAGCCACATCAGCCGCATCGATCTCGTCGGCAAGGACGCGATCGTCGTGCGCGACGGCATGCAGGTGACGGAATTCCGTGACGGCATCCTGCCCTGGGCGATCCAGACCAACACCGCCCTCGTCTTCGATGAATACGATGCAGGCCGGCCGGACGTGATGTTCGTCATTCAGCGCGTGTTGGAGGTTTCCGGTCGTCTGACGCTTCTCGACCAGAACCGGGTCATCCGCCCGCATCCGGCGTTCCGTCTTTTTGCGACCGCCAACACCGTCGGGCTTGGCGACACATCGGGCCTTTATCACGGCACGCAACAGATCAATCAGGGTCAGATGGACCGCTGGTCGATCGTCACCACGCTCAATTATCTGCCGCACGACAACGAGGTCGACATCGTTCTCTCGAAGGTTGCGCATCTGCGCAATCCGGAAGGCCGCGACCAGGCAAGCCGTATGGTGCGTGTCGCGGATATGACCCGCAACGCCTTCGTCAACGGCGATCTGTCGACAGTCATGAGCCCGCGGACGGTGATCACCTGGGCAGAGAATGCGGAGATCTTCTCAGATTTGGGCTTCGCCTTCCGCGTCACCTTCCTCAACAAATGCGATGAGCTCGAGCAGCCGCTTGTGGCCGAATTCTATCAGCGCTGCTTCGGCAAGGAGCTGCCGGAATCGGCAGCCAACCTGGTTCTGAGCTGAGGCGCGGCACACGGCATGAGCGGACGCAACAAGGAAACTCCGACAGACCCGTTCAAGCGGGCTCTGTCGTCCTGTGTGAAGGCGGTGGCCGGCGACCGCGAACTCGAGGTCGTCTTCGCGTCCGATCGGCCGCAGCTTCTCGGCCACCGTGTGCGCCTGCCAGAGCCCGCCCGGCGCATGAGTGCCAACGACATCGCCATCACCCGAGGGCTTGGCGATGCCATGGCGCTTCGCCTCGCCTGCCATGACGATAAAATGCACCGTCGCTTTGCGCCGCAAGGTGAGCAGGCGCGAGCAATCTTCGATGCCGTGGAACAGGCGCGTTGCGAGGCGATCGGCGCGCGGCGCATGACGGGCGTGCGTGAAAACCTCTCCGCGATGCTGGAGGACAAATACCACCGCGGCCAGTACGAAGAGATCCGCGACCGCGCCGACGCGCCACTGGAAGATGCGCTCGCTCTGCTGATGCGCGAGCGGCTCACCGGTCAGGCGCCGCCGAAAAGCGCCGAAAAAGTTGTCGAGCTGTGGCGCGACTTCATCGAGGAGCGGTCCAGCGCCGAACTCGACCGGCTGTCGCAATCGATTTCCGACCAGAATGCCTTTGCTCGCGCACTCCGCGATCTGCTCGCTTCCCTCGACATGGGCAGCGAAGCGGGCCAGGACGGCGAAAGCGAGGAGGATGACGGCGGAGACGACAGCGACGAGACCTCCGACACGAGCGAGGGGGCGCGCGGCGAAGCCGACGACGACAATGACGCCTCCGCCGAGCCGCAAGAAACGGAAGCTTCCGGCGAGGACGACGACGAGGTCTCCGAGAGCGAGCGCACCGAGCAGACGACCGAAGAGTTTCTGGAGGCTGAGGATTCGGCCGAGACCGACCCTTTTGCCGATGGACGACGGCCGGACTTTTACGGTCAGAACACCCCGGTCAGCGATTACAACGTCTACACCGCAAAACACGACGAGGTGGTGGCCGCGCAGGATCTCTGCCCGCCCGAAGAGCTCGATCGTTTGCGCTCTTATCTCGACAAGCAGCTGGTGAGCCTGGCGGGTGCCGTTGCGCGCCTCGCCAATCGGCTGCAGCGGCGGCTTCTGGCGCAGCAAAACCGCGCCTGGGACTTCGATCTGGAAGAAGGCGTGCTCGATCCCGCAAGGCTGTCGCGCGTTGTCACAGATCCGTTCGCCTCTCTGTCTTTCAAGCAGGAGCGCGACACGGAATTTCGTGACACCGTGGTGACTTTGCTTCTCGACAATTCCGGCTCCATGCGCGGGCGCCCGATTACGGTTGCCGCGATCTGTGCCGACGTTCTCGCCCGAACGCTCGAACGCTGCGGTGTCCGTGTGGAGATCCTGGGCTTTACGACGAGGGCATGGAAAGGTGGTCAGGCGCGCGAGGAATGGCTGCGCGCTGGCAAGCCGCCGCATCCCGGCCGTCTCAACGATCTCCGCCACATCATCTACAAAAGCGCCGACGCGCCCTGGCGACGCTCAAGACGCAATCTCGGGCTGATGATGCGCGAAGGGCTGTTGAAGGAGAATATCGACGGCGAGGCGCTCGATTGGGCGCATCAGCGGCTTCTGGCAAGGTCGGAACAGCGGCGCATCATGATGGTGATTTCCGACGGCGCGCCGGTCGACGATTCCACGCTCTCGGTCAATTCCGGCAATTACCTCGAAAAGCATCTGCGCCACGTCATCGACGAGATCGAGAACCGCTCGCCGGTTGAGCTTATGGCGATCGGCATCGGCCACGACGTGACGCGCTACTACAAGCGTGCCGTCACGATCGTGGATGCAGAGGAACTTGCCGGCGCCATGACGGAAAAGCTCGCGGAGCTGTTTGAAGCGGACATTCCCGGCGTCACGCGTCCCCCGCGAACGCGCCGCAATCGCGCCGCCTAACGAGGCTCAGAGCTTCGAAACGCCAGAAACAAAAAAAGCGGGCCTCGCCCGCTTTATCCGCCACCTGCCAGAGCCCCGGCCCGATCCTTTTCACCCGCGCGCGATACCGGTGTGCGGCTGCCACGGCGTCACCATACGGATGAGGAAGCCGTAGGGAACGAGCGCCAGAGCCGCGAGCAGAAGCTTCACGGAAAAATCGCCGAGCGCCCAGGATACCCAACGCGGCACCTCGATCAGAGAGATGGCGCCGAAGAGGGGCGCCGTCTCGATCGCGAACGCATCGTTTGCACCGAGAATCCCGAAGACAGCAGCGAAGGCGAGCGAAAAGAAGATCACCGTATCGAGGGCGGAGCCAATAAGGCTCGACACCACAGGCGCGCGCCACCAGCGCCCGGCCCGCAGGCGATGAAAGATACCGACATCCATCATCTGAGCGGCGAGAAAAGCCGAACCCGAGGCGACCGCGATCCGCGGCGTGGCGAGAACGGTGGAAACGATCACAGCCAGAAGGAAACCAACGAACACTACCCGACGGGCCGCCTTTGGCCCGAAGGTGCGGTTGGTCATATCATTGACGAGGAACGCGAGCGGATAGGTGAACGCGCCCCACGTCAGAAGATCGGCCAGGTTGTAACCGCCGATGTGCCCATGCACCGGGTACTGAACAAGAATGTTCGACGCCACCACGACCGCAGCCATGGCGCCGACCGCGGTCAGAAAACCGCGTCTCCGATGCGTTGGGAAGATCGCCGTCAACTCAGGCCGCAGCAGCTTCCGCGCTGGCCGCCTTCTTGGCGATCTCGCGCTTCAGAAGCTTCGCCTTTGGCGACAGCTCGTCCGCCTGCGCCTTGAGAAGGAAAGCGTCGAGCCCGCCACGATGCTCCACACTGCGCAGAGCGGCAGCAGAGATGCGCATCCGCACAGCGCGCCCGAGCGCATCGCTCATCAGCGACACATTGCACAGATTGGGAAGGAACCGACGCCGGGACTTGTTGTTGGCGTGGCTCACATTGTTGCCGGTCAGGACGGCCTTGCCGGTCAGCTCGCAACGGCGCGCCATGGAGAACCTCATGATCTGATCTGGAGGGCGGACCGTCCTGCGCATGACGCAGCCGGGACGGCACTTCAAGCCCGGTTTTTCGAAAGCGCTCCTATAAGGAGTGTGGCCGCAAGGGTCAAGTCATCAGCCACAGCGGGGCTCGCATAAACCCGCAATATGGGCCCGAAAAAGGCCGGCTTTCGTCCTTAGGCAGAACACAAGGGTGCCCCGCCACCAAAATGGAGCTTCCGCCAATGCGGCATCCGCACACTCGAAGCGCCTTCTTCCTGCCGATGGTCGCAGTCCTCACCATGCTGGGGGGTGCGGCACTTTCCGCCCCCACGGCTGCAGCGGCCACACTGACGGTGCGCTACGGCGCGTCTCTGATGGGCGTCCCGGTCGGCAAGGTGAAGGCCACCCTGAGCGTCGACAAACGCAGCTACCATGCGGAAGGATACGCGAAGGCAACCGGCTTCAGTCGGCTTTTCTCCGATGCGCGCGTCAATGCCGAAGCCACCGGCACCCTCACGGATGCCCCAGAGGCGCAGAGCTATCATCGCCATTGGGTGGAGGATGGAGAGGCTGAGGATTTGTCGCTCTCCTTCGCCAATGGTCGTGTGAGCGATCTTCGTTTCAAAGCCGACAAGCCTCACAAAGAATATGCCGATCGCGTGCCGGTGAAACCGGAGCACAAGACAGGTGTGATCGATCCTTTGAGCGCGCTCGTGATGCCGATCGCCGGCCGCAGCGGAAAAGACCTGTGCAAAGAAAGGACGCCGGTCTTCGAGAACAACAAACGCTTCGATATCACGATGCGCTTTGCGCGCACGGAGCGTTACAACGGCGGCAGCAAGAGCTATTCCGGCCCGGTCGTCGTCTGTGCCGTTCGCTATGTTCCCATCGCCGGCCACCGCGCACACAAGAAGAGCGAGCGCTTCATGGCGGCAAACAAGGATATGGAAGTCTGGCTCGCGCCAATCGAGACGGTGGGACTTGCGGTCCCCGTAAAGATGCGGGTGCGAACGGAATGGGGCTTTCTCACAGCCACCGCCGACCGTCTCAATGTGCGGTGAATGTGCCGTTTTGAGACGAAATCGTTAAGAAGCGCCTTTGCCCCCTTGATCATTGAGGGCGCATGGCCGCACGGTGGTCCGCAGATCTTGCGCTCTGCGGACGTTATCCCCCATATGTGGAGAGAACGGAAGTTGAACTTGTTGACCCTGCCGATTCGTCGGCGATTCGTTCGTCAAAACGGCCTATGCTTGAATCATCTGCCGTCCTGCGGCGAGCGGGCGTTTGCTTTTTGCTAACCTTGTTTCAAGGCCCCGACCGCATATGTCACCTGCTCTCGCTAACACGCTTGTGGGCTTCACGGTCGAGCCCGTGGAACGAATCCTGAATCCGGAAGAGTCGTCGATTCGATCCGCTTTTGTTCAAGAGTCGTTCGAGTCGGCCCGGAACCATTAAGTCAAGCCGCGCTCGCGCATTCGTACTCGTCCCAACGGTTTTCGCCATCGCCTGATGAATGTGACATCCGACAATCCACGGCAGTGGAGCGCCCGCAACGTCACAGCGGTGCTCGGCCCCACCAATACCGGCAAGACGCATCTCGCCATCGAGCGCATGCTCGGTCACGAGACCGGCATCATCGGCCTGCCGCTCAGGCTTCTGGCGCGGGAGGTCTATAGCCGCGTCGCTCAGCGCGCCGGCGCCGACAAGGTGGCCCTCGTCACCGGCGAAGAAAAGATCGTCCCGGCGGAACCGCGCTATTGGGTCTCCACCGTGGAGGCAATGCCGCGCAACACGGATGCCGCCTTTGCGGCCATCGACGAGATTCAGCTCGCCGCCGATCTTGAACGCGGCCACGTCTTCACCGACCGAATCCTGTCGCTGCGCGGCAGCCAGGAAACCTTGCTCTTGGGCGCATCGACGATGCGCGGCGTCATCGAAGGCCTTCTGCCGGGCGCGCATATCGTCACACGCCCGCGCATGTCGGTCCTCGCTTATGCCGGGCAGAAGAAGCTGACACGCCTGCCGGAGCGCTCCGCGATCGTCGCCTTCTCGGCCGAGGAGGTCTATGCGATCGGCGAGCTGATGCGCCGCCAGCGCGGCGGTGCGGCGGCCGTTCTCGGCGCCCTTTCACCGCGCACGCGCAATCGTCAGGTGGAGCTCTATCAGTCAGGCGATGTCGACTTTCTGGTCGCCACGGACGCGATCGGCATGGGCCTCAATCTCGATGTCGACCATGTCGCCTTCGCCTCGGCCCGCAAATTCGACGGATACCAGCACCGCCCCCTGACGGCCGCCGAACTCGGCCAGATCGCCGGGCGCGCCGGGCGCTACATGCGCGACGGCACGTTCGGCGTGACGGGAACGGTCTCTCCCTTCGAGCCGCCCCTGGTGGAAGCGCTGGAGAGCCACCGTTTCGAAGGGGTCCGGGTGCTGCAATGGCGCAACGACCGCCTCGATTTCTCGTCCCACGAAGCCCTGCGCGCCTCGCTGGAACAGGCACCGAAGCATCCTTTTTTGACGAAATCGCCGCCAGCGGCCGACCAGGTCGCGCTTGAGCTTCTGGTGCGCGATGACGACATCACCGACCGACTGACGCACCCTAAGGCCGTGGAGCGTTTGTGGGACATCTGCCGGCTGCCCGATTATCGACGCATTGCGCCTGCTCAGCATGCCGGACTGATCGGTTCGATCTTCACTTTTCTTATGGACAAAGGCTCCGTTCCACCCGACTGGCTTGCGCCGCAGGTGAAGCGGGCCGACCGCACCGATGGCGACATCGACACATTGTCGGCGCGCATTGCAGAAATTCGTACGTGGACCTTTGTGGCCAATCAGCCGGACTGGCTTGCCGACCCGACTTATTGGCGCGAAGAGACGAAGCGCGTTGAGGATAGGCTATCTGACGCACTTCACGACAGGCTTACAAAACGCTTTGTCGATCGGCGAACTAGCGTTCTGATGCGCCGGTTGAAGGAGAATACAATGCTTGAGGCCGAGATCACCCCGGGGGGCGACGTGCTGGTGGAGGGCGAGCATGTCGGCACGCTGATCGGCTTTCGCTTCACACCCGACGCCAAGGCGGAGGGGTCGGATGCAAAAACGGTTCGCACAGCGGCAGCAAAGGCGCTGGGCACGGCGGTCGCCGAACGGGCTGAGCGTCTGTCACGTTCAGACGATGCGGGATTCTTGCTGACGTCCGGCGCGATCATCCGCTGGCACGGCGAACCCGTGGCGCGTTTGATCGCCGAATCTGAACCTTTGAAGCCGCGGATCCTGCTTCTTGCTGACGAGCAGCTCACAGGCCCGAGCCGCGAGAAAGTCGAGGCCCGGCTGACCGTCTGGTTGTCCAATCAGATCAGCACGCATTTGAAGCCGCTTCTCGAACTGGAAGCCGATGAGAGCCTCTCCGGTCTGGCCCGCGGCATCGCCTATCAGCTGAAGGAAAAGCTCGGCATTCTGGACCGCCGCGACGTTCTCGAAGAAGTCCGCTCCCTGGACCAGGACGCCCGCGCCGGTCTGAGGCGCCACGGCGTCCGTTTCGGCGCCTACCATATTTATCTGCCGATGCTGCTCAAGCCCGCGCCGGCAACTCTGCTGGCGGAGCTCGAAGCTCTGCACAAAGGCCGCGACGACCGCGACAGCATCGCCGAGGTGGCCTCCGTCTCGGCTTCCGGCCGCACCTCCGTCAACGTCGACCCAGAGATCGATCCGGCCATTTACCACCGGTTCGGCTACCGCATCTTCGGTCGTCGCGCCGTGCGCATCGATATTCTCGAGCGGCTGGCCGATCTCATCCGTCCCGCCCTCACCTGGCGGCCCGGCCGTGAGATCGAGCCGCCCGCAGGCGCGATCGAGGAAGGCGGCGGTTTCACCGTCACGTCCGCGATGACGTCTCTCCTCGGCGCCTCGGGCGAAGATATGGGTGTCATCCTGAACGGCCTCGGCTACCGCGTCGAGCGGCGCCCCTTGCCGCAGACGCCCGCGACGGAAGAAGCGGTGCAAAAAGCTGAAGCCGCAGCAACCGCGGACGGCCTGGACGTGGCCGCGACCGCCGAGGCGTCAGGAGCCGAAGCGCCCGTCGGTACCTCCGAAGCAGCGACACCTGCGCCCACAGAAAGCACCGAAATCGAAGAAGCCCCCCGCGAAGAAACGCCCCTGGAGGGGAGCGAGGCCGCAACCGGGGCAGGATCTGAAGCCGGCATGGTCGCCGATGAAGGCGCGCCGACCCCGCTCGCACCGGAAGACGCAGCACCTGCGCCCGAGACGGACTCCACAGCGGCGCAAATCGCCGAAACGACAGGCGCCACGGATGCGGACGCTTCGGGCGAGGCACAGCCGGAGACCGAAGGACAGGCCGAGACCGAAGAAAAGGCCGAGCCGGCCTTTTTGGAGATCTGGCGCTATGGCGGCATGCCCCGGCGCGAGGAGCGTCGGCCCAGCAAAGCGAAGCGCTCTCCACGCCGAGCCACAGGCCGTGGCGGCCCCCAGAAGCCGGCAACCGAAGGCGGGGAAGCGGCGGCGGCCCCGCACGGCCCGGCCCCGTCCAAACCGCAGCACAAGAAGGGCAAGTTCCGCCACCGCGGCGAACAGGGGCTGCCCAAGCGTCCGCCCCAGCGTCCCCAAAGGCAGGAACGGGAAAAGCGGGCCGATCCCGACAGCCCGTTCGCGGCCCTTGCTGCGCTGAAGGAGAAGCTCGGCTCCTCCGACAAGTAGGAGAGCCGGAAAGGCCGAAAGGGAGCGCGATTGGCGAAAGCGTCGGCGGACGAAGCGGGCACGACAGAGGCGCAGCGGCTCGACCGCTGGCTCTGGCACGCGCGCTTCGTGCGGACACGCTCCGCCGCGCAGAAATTCATCAGCGACGGGCATGTGCGCATCAACCGGCAGAAGGTCGATCAGGCGAGCCGTCTGGTGCGCATCGGCGACGTTCTCACCCTCGCTCTGCCCGGCGGTGTGAAGGTCGTGGAAGCACTTGGCTTCAGCGAGCGCCGCGGCTCTTTTTCGGTCGCGACGACGCTTTACCGCGACGTCGGCGCGAGCATTGAGACCTCCTCCGGTGAAACGGCCCCAGCGCCCGACGATGCGCCTCCGCCCGCACCCCAGCACCGCCCGAGCCCACGCGAACGGCGGGCGCTCATTGCGATGAAGCGGCGGAACTGACAGGCGCTGCTAACTCTCCGGGCACGCTCATTATTAGAGCGCCTGCGGCTGCATGTCTGGGTTGGCCGCACACCCTTGCACCCTCGCCGAAAAGCCATTAGGCCCCGAACGCAAGCGCTGACGCGGAGTAGAGAATGACCTACGTCGTGACCGACAATTGCATCCGGTGCAAATATACCGATTGCGTCGAGGTGTGCCCGGTCGACTGTTTTTACGAAGGCGAGACGATGCTCGTCATCCACCCTGACGAGTGCATCGATTGCGGTGTGTGCGAGCCGGAATGCCCGGCCGATGCGATCCGCCCCGATACCGAGCCGGGGTTGGAGAAGTGGCTGACGCTCAACGCCGAATATGCGGAGAAATGGCCGAACCTCACCATGAAGCGTGATCCTTTGCCCGACTCCAAGGAACACGATGGCGAGGAAAACAAGCTCGAGAAGTACTTCTCGCCGGAAGCCGGTGAAGGCGACTAAGCCGGCCGCCCAATTCTGCACCTGACGGCGCGGAGGCACCCCGCCCCCGCGCACGTTTGCCGTGCGCGTGCAACAAATCCTTGATTTCTACGCCCTTTTGAACTATGTTCGGAAGATCGGACGTGCTCGTGTTCCGATCTCATAATTCCGGCATGGAATAACGACAGGATGATAGCCGCTGCCAGAGGCAGCGGTAAACTTTGTGTCGTCAGCCCTGTGTCGTCAGAAAGGTCCCCCGCGCAGACTAAAGCGCCCTCGGCACCACGCCCCCGGCGAAGCTGCCTTTTCCGAACTCAGGAGTCGCACGCGTATGACAACAAAGAAGACGTTGAAGCGTCAGGGTTTTCGTACGAACGAGAGCATTGTTTACCCGGCCCACGGCGTCGGCCGCATCGTCGATGTGGAGACGCAGGAAGTCGCCGGAATGAGCCTCGAATTGTTCGTCATCGACTTCGACAAGGATAAGATGACGTTGCGCGTCCCTGTCGCCAAGGCGGCTTCTGTCGGCATGCGCAAGCTTGCGGACGAACCGACCGTCGCCAAGGCCCTCGACACTGTCTGCGGACGCGCACGCGTCAAGCGCACCATGTGGAGCCGCCGCGCGCAGGAATACGAAGCCAAGATCAATTCCGGCGACCTCATCGCCATTTCGGAGGTCGTCCGCGATCTCTATCGCTCAGAGGCGCAGCCGGAGCCATCCTATTCCGAGCGGCAACTCTATGAAGCCGCCATCGATCGGATGGCGCGCGAAGTGGCCGCTGTGGAGAAGACCTCCGAGACGGAAGCGCAGCGCAAGATCGAGAAAATGATTGAGGCGAGCCCCAAGCGCAAGCGCGCTCAGGAAGAGGATGAGGCGCGCGAAGAAGCCGCTTAAATCCGGGGCGCGGCCCATTTAGGGCCAAAAACGCTTTTGTGAACAGGGAACCCGATCGGCAGGTCGGGTTTTTCTGTTTCAGCGGAAACAAAACGGTGTTTAGAAGTGTTACAGGGAAGGGACGAAGACGGGCAGAGTTTCACACAGGCGGGAAGGTTGGCATGAACGATTCCAGCAACTCACGACGCCAGATAGTCCGGGCGGCCATGAAGGCCCCCTATCTCGAACGCGACGAAGAGCGCGAACTCGCGGTCGCGTGGAAGGAAAAACGGGACCAGCAGGCACTGCATCGCCTGACCTCGGCCCATATGCGATTGGTCATTTCGATCGCAGCACGCTTCCGGCATTTCGGGCTGTCCATGAACGATCTCATCCAGGAAGGCCATGTCGGGCTCCTGGAAGCTGCGGCTCGCTTCGAGCCGGAACGGGAAGTGCGCTTTTCCACCTATGCAACTTGGTGGATCCGCGCCTCGATCCAAGATCACATCCTGCGCAACTGGTCGATTGTGCGCGGCGGAACATCGTCGGCACAGAAATCGCTATTTTTCAATCTCCGACGCCTCAGAGCTCGCCTCTCCCGCGGGTCTGAGATGATCAATGCACCGGAGATGTATAACGAGATAGCGCAGGCGATCGGTGTGTCCACCAACGATGTCGCCTTGATGGATTCCAGGCTTTCCGGCCCGGATACCTCCCTCAACGCGCCGATCATCGAATCCGACGGCTCTAGCGCCGATCGGCAGGATTTCATCGCCTCGGACGCCCCTCTCCAGGACGAGACGGTGGGCAACTATATCGATTCAGAGCGCTGGTCGGGCTGGCTCTATTCGGCCTTGAGCGTGCTCAACGAACGCGAATTGAAGATCGTCCGCCGACGCCGTCTCGAAGAAGACGGTGCGACGCTCGAAGCGTTGGGTCAGGAACTCGGCATTTCCAAAGAGCGCGTGCGCCAGATCGAAAGCCGTGCCTTGGAGAAGCTGCGTACGGCGCTGACGGAAGACAATCGCATCACGCTCGCCTGAAGGGCGCGCGGCGACGAGATGACGGGCGCAGTCGCAAGGCTGCGCCCGTTTCGTATTCGGAACAGCCGCAGTCGACAGAGGGATGCCCCGGGCAGCCGCAGGCTCTCAGCGCGCCCCGCCGTCAGATGGACGCACCCCCATCGAGGCCGCGGAAGCGTCTTCTCCCGCCTCTCTGCCTGACCTGGAGCCGGCCGCTGTCCGCGCCCGCCTCGACCCTTCGGGTCTCCGCCCCTTCAGGACGCCGGATTCCAGAATAATCTCGGAAACCTGATGTTCGCGGCGATAGGCCATGACATGCACCCCGGCGACGCCTTTGATCTCCCGGATCTGCTGAATGAGCTCGATCGCCAGACGCTTGCCCTCTTCGCCGGGCTTCTCGGCCTTCTCCAGGCGCTCGATGACATGATCAGGGATATGGATGCCGGGAACGTTCGAGCGCATCCAGCGCGCCGCTTTCGCGGAAGCAAGCGGACCGACGCCAGCGAGGATGAACACCTTCTTGTCGAGACCGAGATCGCGCACACGCGCCATGAAGGCCTCAAAGACCGGCATGTCGAAGATATAATTGGTCTGGATATATTCCGCCCCAGCCTCGATCTTTTTGCGCAGCCGCTCCGGGCGCCATTCGAGCGGCGGCACGCAGGGGTTTTCGGCCGCTCCTAGGAAGAGATGTGGCGGACTGCTGATCTTGCGACCCGACAAAAAAGCCCCCTCATCCCGCATCGTCTTGAGCGCCCGCAAGAGCGAGATGGAATCGAGGTCGAAAACCGGCTTCGCCCCGGGCTGATCCCCCACCCCGACGCCGTCCCCGGTCAGGCAGAGGACATTCTTGACCCCCATCGCCGCCGCCCCGAGGACATCGCCCTGGATGGCGATACGGTTCCGATCCCGGCAGGAGATCTGATAGATCGTGCCATAGCCGGCCCGGGTCAGAAGCGAGCAGATGCCGATCGACGACATATGACAATTGGCGCCGGACGCATCGGTCGCGTTGATCGCATCGACAACCTCGGCAAGAGGCCGTGCCGCCTCGTACACATCCTCCGCATTGGCGGAATCCGGCGGGTTCAATTCGGCCGTCACGGCAAAACGGCCTTGTCGCAGGACCCGCTCCAACCGGCTCCCGGAGGAATGCCCAGGCGGCGGCACCTCGTAAGCCTGGAATGGATGGGTGAATTCGCTCGACCCGCTCACCGCTGCGCCTCCTGATTGACGGCGCTCGACGGCTCCTCGGCAAGCGGTGCGGAGGCAGGCTCATTGCGCCTGGCGCCGGAAAAGGCGCGGGCGACGATGGCGCGCGCCCTGCTTCGCACCGGCGCGGCCCGCCGTGCAGCCGCTTTCTCGCGCGCCACGCGGAGCCAGGAGGACGAGCCTTTGAGACTGCGATCGACCGGCGGCAGGACCTCTTCGATCCAAGCCCCGTTGCGCATTGTCTGCGCCCCGCTCCAGGCATCCACCCAGACGCAACGCATCCATGGCCGCACCTCGCAAAAGCCCCCGGGCCTGACGCCGCCGCAGGGACCATTTCGAAGCTGCTTGGGGCAGTTCATCGGGCAGGACATGCCTGTCGACGACAACACGCACTGGCCGCACATCTCGCAATCGAAGAGGAGGCCTTTGACGTTGCGCTCGACGAAGGCGATCGGACGCTCGACGCGGTCGTAACCGAGCCGAGAGAAGAGCGGGTCAAGTGCCACCATCGTGCCCTCGACCCACTTATAGAGCCTCTCCAGCCCCCTGGAATGGCGCACGGACCATAAGCGCAACCGGTACATAGATCCCTGCCCTCCTGCCCCCGAAGCATGACGGCCGAGAGCGCCACGGCGGCTCCGGCTTTCCCTTTGTGCCTGGAATGAGGAGGTTGGGCTTGGCCGTACGCGTCACCCAGCGGTTTCGTTTGCGCCGCCTCGGCCGCCGCAGCACAGCCCCCACCGAACGAGGAAAAACACACGCCCGCCGAAGACTGCACATCCGAAGAATTCTACCGCCGGCTTCTGCATGCAGTTATCCGGCAGCCTAAGGCGCTCCACATGAGACGCCGAATTCCTCGGTGTCGATCTCACCTTGGACGGCGGCGCTGTAGCGCGCTCCGCGCACGGTCTTCTCGTTGATCAGGGCATCGAGACGTGGAAGCGCTCCGGCAGGCAGGACGATATCGCCCGCCTCGGCATTCTCCCGAAGATGCGCTCTCGACGTCGTACCCGGGATCGGAATGATGTCGTCGCCCTTGGCGAGAAGCCAAGCCAGAGCGACCTGCGCCATCGTGCAGCCGGCGTCGTCGGCAATCTCCTTGAGACCGTCGATGAGCTGCATATTGGCAACGAAATTGGCCCCCTGGAATCTCGGCATGTTGCGGCGCAAATCCCCGGGCTTAAGTTTCGCAGGATCGCGCAGCTGGCCGCTCAAAAGGCCGCGCGCGAGAGGCGAAAAGGCAACAAATGTAATGTCGAGCTGTCGACAGGCTGCCAGCATCGCGATTTCAGGATTGCGCGTGAAAAGCGAATACTCGCTTTGAACCGCAGAAATCGGATGCACCGCATGGGCGCGCACCAGAGTGGGCACCGAAACTTCCGAGAGGCCGACCGCCTTGATCTTCCCTTCCTGGACGAGCTCCGACAACGCGCCCACACTCTCCTCGATCGGCACCACTTTGTCCCAGCGGTGCAGATAATAGAGGTCGATGACATCCGTCTTGAGGCGCTTCAGGCTGTCTTCGCAGGCGCGCTTCAACCGCTCGGGGCGATTGTCGATCACACGGCTCCCGTCATCTGCACGGAAGATGCCGCACTTGCTGGCGAGCACGAACTCGTCCCGCCGGCCATTGAGAGCCTCGCCGATCAACGCTTCGTTGGCCCCGTATCCGTAGATCACCGCGGTGTCCAGGAGACTATATCCACACTCAAGCGCCTGATTGAGGAGACGTTCAGCATCCGCGCGCGCCAACGGCGCCCCGTAAGCGTGCGAAATGCTCATACACCCAAGACCAACGGCCGATACGGAATAGCGCCCAAGCTTTCTCTGCTGCATTCGCAGATGATCCTTTGGCTAATCAATTCTCTCAGACAACAAGATAAACGATTTTTGTTTCATTATGCAGGCAGCAACTCACACTCTGTATCGCTTTAAGATGCCCCGCCGCCGAGGCACAACGAACTTGAGACACCGACACCACGGCAATTCTCGCAACCGCGTGGATCCTGCCTGCTGCAACCGGAAGATATATAAACCCAGGGTCGTGGCTCGACCATGAGTCTATTGTCGCAGAGAGCTCGCTCTGCGAGATGTCTGGTCGATCATTTCTATTAAAAATAAGGTGATAGCCAAAGCCGGAGCGCATTGAACCGGCACCATCACATGTCACTGCTGGCGCGGTCCGGGCTGACGCACAACCTTTTCGTGCAGACGGGATTCAAGTGGAACCTGCTCCAGCGCTTCTGCCGTATCGCGGTTGCGGGAGAAACGGGAGGCACCTGCACGAGCGCTTCGCCGTCGTGCAAGGCGCTTGGAAGCGGTGCGACGGAGGAGATTTCCTCTCCACCAAGCTGGTCAGTCTTTGCGGCTCCAGAGGATTTTCGCGCCGAAGCCGAGACTGTTGTCGGTGTATTTGAGAAAGTCCGCCGCGAGGAGCCAGACCGGAGCCGGCATCTTGCTCGCAACGGGGAAGCGCTCTTCATAGAGAGCCCGCACCGTGCTGGCAGACGCTTCGGGGAGACATGTCGCACGCGCGGAGAATTGCACGCCCTTAATATCCTCGACCTTCTCCGGCTGCCCCGCGACGCAGCCCGCCACCTGGTCTCGTACGCGCATCATCTCCGCATGGCGGGTCGAGCCATCGGTCAAGATTACGAACGAAGCCGATTGCGGCAGCCATAGATAGAAGCAGTTCGCGGCCCAAACCTCCTCCCCGTCCGAGCAGGCAAGCGCGAGGACGTGGTGCGAGGCGAGAAACGCGTTGATGCGGGGGTCGGGAAGAGCGTCCTCCGCCAGCCGGTCGAGCTCAGCATCCCCGTTTTCGCCGCCTTCCGACATTCAGGCCTCGGCGTGTGGCGTCGGCTCGCCCCAGCGACGGACCTTGTCGTTGTGGAGACCGAGAAGGTCGAGGGCGCGAGCCACACTTTGTTCGACCATATCGTCGAGCGATCGGGGCTTGGCATAAAACGCGGGAACCGGTGGCATGATGATCGCGCCGGCTTCCGTCGCCTGGGTCATCGTGCGGAGATGCCCGAGATGCAAAGGTGTCTCGCGGACCATGAGGACGAGACGCCGGCGATCCTTCAAGACGACGTCGGCGGCGCGGCTCAGGAGCCCTGCCGTAACACCCCAGGCAATTTCGGAAAGGCTGCGGATCGAACACGGCGCCACCAGCATCCCCTCCGTGCGGAAGGAACCGCTGGCGATTGCCGCGCCGATGTCTTCAGGCTTGTAAACGACATCGGCGCGGGCGTGGACATCGGCCACTTTCAGGTCCGTCTCGTGCGCCAGAGTGATCTGTGCGGACTTGGTCATCACCAGATGCACTTCGAAGTCGAGCTCCCGAAGCAGGTCGAGAGCCCGAACCCCGTAAATGACACCGGATGCACCACTGATACCGACGACGAGACGCTTGCGCACGAGGACTTACCTACCTCTTTCAGTTCTTCGGGAGGAAATCGTTGGTGTAATAGACCGAGACGTCGTCCACCGTCTTGGTCAGCCCACCGAATTCCGCCATCAGCTCCTGCGTCTGTTCGAAGCGCGCCTTGTCGGAATAGCCGATGCCGTGCTCTTCGGTCACGTCAGAGGTCATCAGCTCCGCCGTCGCCTTGAGCTTCTCCACCGCCACGTCCTTGTCGCGGGTCGGCGAACGCTTGATCAGGGAGTCGATCGCCTCCTCCGGATGTTCCAGAGCGTAGGCATAGGAACGCAAGGTCGCCTTGACGAAGGCGGCGACCATTTCCGGATCTTCTTCGATCGTATCGGTATTGGCGGCCAACGCGTCGCCCATCGTGTCGATGCCGAAATCGGAATACATGAAGTAGTCGACATCATCCTCGGTGGTCGCCTTCATGCCGAGATAGGAATCGTTGGAAAAGCCGGTCAGCGCTGCGGCGCGCTTCGCCAGGAATGTCTGATTGCGGGTGCCGCCGTCCGTCGCCACGATCTTGACGTCGTTACGCTCCACGTCGTTACGAGCGAGAAGCGCATAGAGCATGGTCGTGGTCGTATCGCCCTGCAATGTGGCGACGGTCTTGCCGACGAGATCGGCCGGCTTCTTGATGTTCTCTTCCTTCCAGCTGATCACCGCGTTGGGGCTCACCTGGTAGAGCTGCGCCACGATGCGCAGCGGCATGCCCTGGGCCGCACCCAGCATCAGCGAGGGCGGATCGATGATGGCAAAAGTGTCCTGCTTGTTGGCGACGAGCTGCATGGACGATGTCACGCCCTTGCCCTCGAGGACTTCCACATCAAGGCCTTCTTCCTCGTAGAAGCCCTTGTCGACCCCCAGGAGGTACGGCGAACGGTGGCCGTTGTAGTTGAAGGCGAGACGGACGGTGACTTTTTTGAGGTCTTTGTCCTGCGCCAGGGCCTCGGTCATCCCCGCGGGAAGGGTCAATCCGAGCGCCGTCGCGCAGACAAGAAGAGTGCGTCGCGTGAGTTTCATTCGATCCTTCTCCAAATATCAGTACTTCTTCAGCACACCATGTGCCTCGAAGAGGTGGCGGATATGGGCGACTTTCTGCGTGAACTTCTCGCTCTCCATAATGTCTGGTGTGCGCTGGAGGGGGAGATCCACCTCGATAATCTCAGCAATTCGACCAGGCCGTGGCGTCATGACCAGCACACGCTGGGCCAAGAGAACCGCCTCCTGAATATCATGCGTGACGAACATCACGCTTTTGTGGGTGCGAAGCCAGATGTGATGTAGCTCCATCACCATCTGTTCGCGCGTCAGCGCGTCGAGCGCCCCGAAAGGCTCGTCCATCAGAAGAAGCGAAGGATTGTGCACGAGCGCACGGCAGATGGAGACTCGTTGGCGCATGCCGCCCGAGAGCTCGTAGGGATATTTCTCCTCAAAGCCGGCAAGCCCGACAAGTTCTAAAAGCTCGCGTGCCTTGCCTTCATACTCGCTCGTCCTGAGGCCGCGCATCTGCGGCTGGATCATCACGTTCTGAAGGACGCTGCGCCAATCGAGCAGCGCATCGGTCTGAAAGACGATGCCGATGTCGGTGACGGCCCGATCGATAACCCGGCCCGCCGTCTTCACGCCCCCGGAGGTCGGACGCTCCAGACCGGCGGCGAGAGACAGGAGTGTGCTCTTGCCGCAGCCGCTCGGCCCGAGGACGGCGAGAAATTCACCCTCGGCGATAGAGAAGCTGACATCGTCGAGAGCCTTCACCGGCCCGCTGGATGTCGTGAAGGTCTTGCTGACGGCGGAAAAATCGAGGGCGGGCTCCATTGTCACCGTCTCCTCACGAGCGCTGCGAGACATGCCAGGGAAGCGCCAGGCGCTCGGCGAGATCGACGAGGGCGAACAACAACATCCCCATGACGCTCAAGACGATCAGGATACTGAAGGAGAGCGTCACATCGAGCGAACCATTCGCCACGATGAGCTGATAGCCGAGCCCGCTGTCGGCGGCGACGAACTCCCCGACGATCGCCCCGACGATGGCGAGTGTCGAAGCCACCTTCACGCCGGCGAAGATGTTCGGCAGAGCTGCCGGCACCTGGAAATGCAGGAAGACCTTCCAGCGCGAGGCCCCGGTGGAGCGGGCGAGCCAGGCGATTTCCTTGGGCATGGAGCGAAACCCGACGAGGGAATCGACCAGGATCGGGAAGAAGCAGATGAGGAAGGCAATCAGGATCTTGGGAAACAGCCCAAAGCCGAACCAGACGACGAGCAGCGGCGCGATCGCCACCTTCGGCACCGTCTGCGAGGCGACGAGAAGCGGATAGAGCATCCGCTCGACCAGTGGGAACTGCGCCAGGATCGCGGCAAGCGGGACGCTGATCACGATCGACAGAAGAAAGCCGATCAGGACCTCTTTGGCGGTGACCAGAGAATGGCTGAAGAGCAGTCCGAAATCGGAATAGATGCGCTCGGCGATCGCCGAAGGCGGCGGCAGGAGATAGGCGGGAACATCGCCGAAATATGTGACCGCCTGCCAGGCGAGGACGACGGCGAGGCACAGTATGAGGCTGTCGAAGGGCAGGCGCGCCTTGCCCCGCCCCTTTTTCTCGGCCCGTCCCGACGAGGCGGTCATGGCAGCTCCTTCAAGGCCTTGATGAGCCTGTCGTTGTCCGCCCGTGAGCGCAGAGAAATGCGCAGGACATGATCCCTTTCAAGCCCGTGGAAGGATGTGGCGTCGGCGACGATGAGGCCGCGGCGCGCGAGGTTTTCGGCCGCCTCTCCCGGATCGCGCCCGCCGAGATCGAGGAGGATCATATTGGCGTTGTGGCCGCGCACCTTGAGGCGTGGATCGGACGCGATCTCCGTCAGGAAATGCGCGAACTCTTCGGCAAAGGTCGCTTTGCAGCGGGCGAGAAACTCACGGTCTGAAAGGGCCGCGATCGCCGCGTCGAGCGACGGCAAAGCGAGGTTGAAAGGCGGACGCCCGACCTCGGCGACGGCAACGAGATCCGGGCTCGCGATCGCATAACCGACACGCATGCCGGCAATGCCGAAATATTTCGAGAAGGTGCGCAGGACGACGAGATTGCGGTGATTGACGACGAGGCCGACGGCCCCCTCCTCCGCCGGATTGATCAAGGCTTCGTCGACGACCAGAATGGTCTCCGGCGCCGCTTCTGCGAGCCGCGCGATCTCGCTCCGGGTGAGACGTGCGCCGGTCGGATTGTTCGGCGAGCAGATGAAGGCGAGTGCGGGCTTGTGCGCCACGAGCGCCTTTTCGATCCGTCCCGCGTCGATCAGCTCCGGCTCGGCATTTTCCACCGCAACGATCCGGCAACCGCGCAGGGAGGCCTCGAGCTCGTAACGCGGAAACGTCGGCAGATGCACGAGGACATCGTCGCCCGCGCTCGTCCAGGCCTGCAGAATGAGCTTGATGACGTCGTCGAGCCCGGCGCCGAAGAAGAACATCGCCTCGTCGACACGGTGGCGCGCGGCAAGCGCCCGCCGCAGCTGCGAATAATTGAGGTCGGGATAAAGGTGAATGGCACCGCAGGCACGCCGCGCGGCTTCGACGGCAGCGGGCGGCGGGCCGAAAGGGTTCACATTGAGGGAGAAGTCGATGACGGCCTCGCGGGCAAGACCGTACCGCTCGGCGATCAAATCGGGCGAGGTCTCGGCTTCATAGAGGCGCGTCGAAGACATTTCGGCGCTTTGCGGGTTGAGCGTCATGCGAGCAGGTTCCCGTAACCTGTGACCGCCGGAACCCCGCCGAGAGCATTGCGGACGCCCCACAATGTGACCTGGTTGCTCGTCAAAACCGGCTTGCCGCATTCATTTTCAAGCTCCTCGGCGACCTCGAGCGCCCGCAGATCGGTGCAGCTCACGAAAATCGCCTCGCTGTCCGGCGTATCGACATCACGCACCAGCTCCTTCACACGCTCGGGCGGCACTTCGCGGATCGCCTTTCCGGAAAGCCCGAGCCCGCGCAGATTGGTCACGGTCAGGCCATGGCTTTCAAGAAAGGCCAATTCGGCCGCATTCACCTCGTCGAGATAAGGCGTCGCAAGGGCGACCTTAGTCGCGTTGAGATGGGCCATCGCTGCGACGATGCAGCGCGAAGTTGAGACGACGGGACAACCGACGCGCGCCTCGATCGAAGCGATCTGGCGGGCGAGGCCCTCCTCGCCGTCGATGAAGGAGCCGCTGGTGCAGGCGAAGGCGACAACATCGGGCGTGACGGAAGCGATGAGATCGGCGGCGGCCGCAACGCCATCGTTCATCTGACGAAGCCCCTCGGGCGTCGTCTCGCGCAGCATGACCCGCGTCGCATGAAAGGTGACATTTGGCCAGGCGATACGCGCGCAATCCGGCTCGATCACCGCATTGACCGACGGCACGATAAGGCCGACGCGGCGCCTGGAGAGAGCGGAGCCCGCGGTCACCGCTTCTGCCATGACGTCTGATAGTCTGTGACGTTGGCACCTTCCCGGCTCAAGACGACCAGCGAGCGCAACAGATCGACCATGGCCGCATTGGTGCGCGCGTCGGTCCCGTCGACATAGAGCCGGAACTGCCCGCCGACGGGGTCGATCGCGCCTGCGCGCACGCAAGCCTCGATCAGTCGCTCTTCCTCTCGCCCGTCGTGGAAAGCCGCTTCGCGTCCAGTCGAGGCGGCAAGACAGGCCGCAATCCCGTAAGCGCCCCAGTTGGAGATATTGGCGACGACCGTCACGTCGGCCGGCTGTTCGGCGGCGATCGTCTCGCCGAGCGGCACATATTCCCGGACCTCGTCGGCGACTGTGCCCATACCGAGCTCGTTGCCGAGATCGCCGATACCGATCGTGGCGATGCCACGCTCGCGTGCCATCCGGTAGAGAACGTCTGTTTTGGCCGTGAAGCCAGAGATCTCGAAACCGCCGCCGCCGTGATAATGCCCGTCCGCGCCGGCGCCCGGCCGCTCGACCGCGATGACGGCTTTCGGCTGATAGCGGTCGAGAATTTCGGCCGCCGCGCGCTCCGCCTCGGCCGCATCGACAGGAAAGTCGAGGAGTGCGCAGCGATTGCGTCCGGAGCCGAGGGTATCAGGCGTGGCCGGGATCAGACCCGCAGCCGAAAAACACGCCTCCATGCAGGGCACGACAGAGGCCTCGGAGATACCGATAGGCACGGCGCCGAGAGCGATGGCAAGGGCGCGCGCCAGAACGGCCGCGCCGATCGGCCCATCCGTTTCCGGCAGCCCGTAATCTCGCATGATGAAGCCGCTCAAGACGAGGACCCGGTCACCTGGCCCCACGCGATTCTCCAGAAGGCGCGTAGCGGTGAGCGTCACCGCCTCCCCGCCAGCTTTCTCCCGGGCCCGCGCATAAAGCTTCAGAAGCGGAATGCCTTTCAGGATCGTCCAATTCGACATGGGCGCCGTGACCAGATGGTCGATCGCCTCGCCGATATTCTCGAGGCTAACACCCGCCATCGATATACTCCTCCAGACGCACGTCAGATTCTCCCGGAAAGCGTCGTCGCTCGAACAATTTCTTCATATGCAGCGGCACGGTCGCATCGATGCCGATCTTGCCGCGATGCACCTCCCGCACGTCCTCGCGTGTATAGCTCGGCACACGCGGAAAAACGTAAACGCCGGTATCGGGCGTCGCACGCGTTTGAATCGCCCATAGAACATCGGCCGCGTTGAAAGGATCAACGTCCTCATCGACGACAACGACAACTTTTGTCCACGAATAGGCAGCAATAGCCGCAAGCACGGCATTCTTCGACTGATCCTCGCTCTTCTTCTCGATGGAAATCACGCAGCCAAAGACATAGCCAGGAGTGGCGATGTCGCGGATGCGCGGCACGAAGGACGAGACTTTTTTGTAGATCTCGGTCTGGATCGGAACGCCGACGAGATTGAGATCTTCGGTGCCGCCGGCGAGGATCGCATGATAGATCGCATCGCGGCGCCGCGTGATGGCGGTCACACGAAAGACGTGGTTCTTCATCACCGGCACATAACCGTCGGTGAATTCGCCGAAGGGACCCTCATCCTCGCGCACGCCGGCGATGACTTCCCCTTCGATCACCATCTCCGCATCCGCCGGCACATCGACGGGGATCGTCTTGCAGCGCGTGACGCGCAAGGGACTGCCCTGCCAGGCGCCGGCCACTTCCAGCTCATCCACTTCGAAGGGCACTTTCGAAGCGGCTGAAAACATCACTCCCGGAGGCGCTCCGATGACGATGGCGCAGGGAAGATTCTGCCCTTTTTCCTCCGCCACCTGATGATAGCGCCCAAGATGCTGAGGCGGCATCATCCGCACCCGCATCCGGTCGCCGCCAACGAGCTGGCAACGGTTCCATGAGGCATTGTAGACACCGGTCTCCGGATGCGGCGCGATCAACACACCGGCCGTCAGATAGGCCCCGGCATCGAGCTCCGAGAACACCACCTGCGGAATATCGCGGGAGACGTCGACATCGGCGCCAGCCACGACGACTTCCTGAACGGGAGCCTCGTCTACTCTTTCCGTCGGAAGACGCTGGTTCTCCAACTGGACGAGCGAAGAAAGCAGATCGGCTTCTTCGAGACCGAGAGCAGCCGCCACGTGGCTGCGGAAACCGAAGACATTGGTTACGACCGGCTGGTCGGAACCGGCAACGGAACGAAACAGAAGCGCTTTGTTCTCGCTCTTCTGCATTTGCCGCATGACAGCCGTCAGTTCGTGCTTGGGATCAACTTGCCGCGAGACGGTTGCAAGGGCGCCTCGCGCCTCGAGTTCTCGCACCACCTCACGGAATGCCGTTTTGGCCTTCATCAAATCGTTTCCTGTTGTTGCGCATTGCGCAACGCTGTTGCGTTTAGCTATGATTGACTTTCATCTGACAGAGGTCAAGCACGAGATGCCTCGAAAAGGTCAGAATGCAGCGATGCCCAAGAATTCAGCAGAACCAGCCGCCCGCCGTCCCGGGGTTGTCGCCGCAAGGCACGCCGTGGAGGTTCTGCGCTGCGTGTCGCAGGCAGGCGGAAGTATCGGCATCAACGAGATCGCGCGCCGCATCGGGCTCCACAAAAGCTCGATTTCAAGGGTCGTCGCCACGCTCGAAGACGAGGGGCTTTTGGAGCGCGAGCCGGCGAGCGAACGCATCATCCTGGGCATAGGCCTGATCGCCATCGCAGCGCCGATCCTCACGAGCCGCGGCATCTCCACGATCGCACACAAACACATGGAGCGGCTGGCGCACGACACAGGCGAGACGGCGAGTTTCAGCGTCTGGAACGGGCTGGAAGCGATCAGCCTCGACCAGGTCATCGGCACCAACGCGATTACGCATTATGCAGGACCCGGCCAGAGCAACGCACCCCACTGTACGGCGTCGGGCAAGCTGCTACTGGCCTTCGCGCCCGAAGCGGAGATCGAAGCGATCCTTGCGGAAACCCTGCCGCGCCACACACCCTGCACAATCACGGACCCGCAGGCACTTCGCGGCCAGATCGACGAGATCCGTATGCGCGGCTTCGCCATCAATCGCGGCGAGCTTTCCGAAGATGCCGGCGGCATTTCCGCAATCGTGCGCGACCTTCAGCACCGCCCTGTCGGTGCCATCACCATCACGCTGCCCATGTACCGCTTCGACGAAGCCCGTCAGGATGAATTGGTCAGGCAGGTCTGCAACGCCGCGTCACGGATCTCTCTGGAGATGGGCTACACGGAGGGCGGTCCAGGCAAGTTATGAGGCCTTAATCCGACCCACGTCCGACCACATCCGGCATGCCTCGTTCAGATATTCGCGGCAAAGCGAGAAAGAGAGCATCCGCAGACCTTCCCGCGTCACGGCCACCGCCCCGACAAACCCCGGCACCGGCACAAAACTCCGAAGCTCATAAGAGCCGAAACCTGGCACCGCACCGTTTCGTGCCGCGAGCCGGCGTCCCTGCCGCTCGAAAGTGAGAACGACCTTGGCGGGATCAACCGACAGACCAAGACCCGACGCCTTCAACACTGCCTCTTTCCAGACCCAGATCTGAAGCAGAACGGAACGGTCGGGAGAGAGGCCGAGCAGGTGAAGCTGCTGCTCCTCCTCCGCAGAGAGGATCCCACGGAGCTCGATATGTCCCGCCGTTTCCGCTTCGATATCGATCCCCACCTCCCCGCCACGGCACAGTGCGACGGCAGCGAGGTCGCCAGCATGCGCGAGATTGAACGCCATGTCGGCGCCCAAGCCGAGGTCAGGCTTCCCGCACCGACCTTCTTTCAAATTGACCTCCGAAGGCTCGCCCCCGAGATAACGGGCCAGCAGAAACCGGAGACCATTGCGGGCCGCGGCAAAGCGGATCTGAGCATGAGGCTCAGACAGCCCTGCGCAGCGATCTCTCTCCTCAGGGGTGAGACAGTCACCGCACGCACTCAGGAAATCGCCGTCGAGCCGCCAGGTCCAGATATGGATGTCATCTTCAGCCAGCGAAGGTGACACGGCATCACCCACTCCGGCGGAGTAGAACCCCGCTCATACCTGCTTCTCTCTCGATGAGACCTCCTGCCTTGCTCCCCGGGAGGGCAATTCGATAGGCCGCGACCTGCGGCAGGAGGACACCGATATTCAGCGCATAGCTCGGGTAAAAAGGAGAGAGGAACGTCCGAGCAAATTCGAATGGAACGGCCATCCGCTCGGGATCCGGCACCCGACACGAACCACTTTCTGCCGAGGCGGCACAGCCCACCACACAATACAAGGCGAACCAGCACCCGGCAGCAGCACAGACAAGCAAGAGGCCCCGATACGCCAACATATCCTCGACACCTTCAATCCGCAGCGGCATCGGTCCGAGACGGCAGGGGTCGCGGATTACGTAGGCTGGCATCACATCAAGAAAATAGAAAAAGTCAACAAAATGTAGCAATAGAGGCCGCAATTTTATCCTATTGCTCTAGAAATTCGTGCCCCCATAAACAAGATTTAGGCAGGGAACCAACGATTCGGGACGCCCGGCAGGCCACCTGAGGTCTCCGATCACCAATCCGGAGGGAGAATTGCGAACATGATGATGCGGCCGTTCCTGGAGAGGCCTGAGTACGACATCCTCTCACCGGAGGCGAAAGTCAGATACCTGGAGGCGCAGCGCGATTATTGCCTCGCCGCGGCGGCTGCGCTCGACGAGGCGATCGCACAACTCCGCCCGGGCGGGCAGGCCAGCCCTGTCGACCTCAGCGCGTTCAACCCCGCCTGGAAAAAGGGCGACCGGCTGACGCGCCTCGGTAAGACTGCGGTCTATGCCGCCTTCGATCGCGGCATGAAGCAGATCGAAGTGGCACGGCTGTTTCAGATTTCGACACCAAGCGCGCATCGCATCCACACGATCTGGGAAAACGATCGCCGCTCATAGCTCCCTCTGAGCGGCGCCCCCCGAAGTCGCGCGCTGCCGACGCGGAAACATCAAGCGCGCCACGAAGTATCGCCACTCAGTCTCCGAGTAAGGCCCAGACCGAAATTAAAGTAATTCCGCCACCCGGGGCCTGAATTCCCCGCACCAATCCGTTGGAGGGACCATGGGATAGACCCGCTTCAATTCCAGCGGGCGACCATGTGACCCTTCGGAAAAGTGCGGCGGGTAACGGCGGCATTCCCCGGCAAATTTATTGCCTTGACGCGCCCAGAAACGGCATTGCTCACAGCTTTCGCCAGTGGAGATATCGCGACACGACATAAACACGCACCTACAAGCAATCACCTCGGAAAATTATATGGAGAAATGAGAGACATAACAAGATGGATTTCAAATTGGATTAAAATACCATCTATCTTCTAAGGGAACTTTCCGGTTTCCTTGTAGATTGGAAAGATTGAACGATCGAACACCTAGCAGTATACAAAACTTAAAGCTGCATTTGCGCCGGAAACCGAGGCTTCTCTTGCCAGTCCGAAGCACGCGCCTCTGAACCGTCGCCGAGGTCTGGCTCATCGACGCTGGCGACACTGGCTTCGCTCATCCTCCGAGAATAGAGACGGACCGAGCGACCGAGAAAGCTGTTCAGCTTTGTCCGAAACTGACGGCTGTCAAAAACTTCTGCATGCCGGCGAATGGAAGCAGGATCATAGCGCTTCGGATTGAAGTGTCGGAGGGTCCGTTTGAGGCTCTCGCAGGTCTGTTCGTCGAAGAGTTCCCCGGTCTCGCCGGGAACAACCGTGTCGAGAGCGCCCCCCTCACCCAATGCGATGACGGGACGCCCGGAGGCCATGGCCTCAAGCGGCGTAATGCCGAAATCCTCCACCGAGGTGAGGATCAGGGCGGTACAATTGCGATAAAGCTCGGCCTTCGCCTCCCCATCCACGCGACCGACGAATTCGACGCTCGGCCCGGCAAGGGCCTTGAGGTGCCGCATCTCCCGGCCGTCACCGGCGACGACGAGCTTCACGCCGAGCTCGCTGCAGGCTTTGACGGCGATATCGGGCCGCTTCCAGCCGACGAGACGCATCAAGAGCAGAAAGTACTCGCCACGACCACTTCCCGGCCTGAACTCGTTCACATCGACAGGCGGGGGGATGATGGTGCTGCGACGGCGGTAGGTTTTTCGGATCCGCTGTTCCACGAGAGTGCTCGTGCTCACCCAGAAATCGACCCCCTGCGCCGCGGCCCGGTCCATGGAACGAAGCCGCGGCAGCATGGATTCCACGAGCCGCCGTTTCCAGACGCCAAAGCCCTCGCGCCGGGCATAGGCGTTGTAATCCCAGAGAAAACGGGGCGGAGAATGGCAGTAGCACACATGGCAGCTCTCGGGCGGCGTGACCACGTTGTGCGCGAAGTTGAAAGAGCTGCTGATGACGAGGTCGTAGCCAGAGAGGTCGATCGAGCTCATCAGCAGAGGATAGAGGGGAAAGAGCGCGCGGTGATGGCGCCGCACCAGCGGCAGCCGGTTGATCCAAGTGGCACGAATATCGGCCTTATGGAAAATCTCCGGAAACGCCGACGGCTCGTAGAGCGGAACGAAGACGGGAGCCTCCGGAAACATCCGCATCAGCTCCTCGAGCACTTTTTCGGCCCCACCGTAGACGGTCAGCGCTTCGTGGATCAGAGCAACCCGCATTCTCCCTCCAGACCCGAAAGCCTCACGCCCACACAAGCTCACCGCCCTCCCCGAAAGGAGACGAGCGCCGCTCTGGCACAACAACCAGCCCGACGCAGCAACCAGGCGCATGCGCCTCAGCCAAAGCACTCGCTCTGCGGCTTTCGGCAGGTCGAGCATTCGAGCCACTTTTGGGATTAGCATAATTATAAATTAATTAGCATTATATATTGACTGCGCCAAGAATATTCCGTCTTCATCTAAAAACTTAGCCAAACGGCGCCCCGTCATGAGCAGACGCTCGGCACGGCTCCGCGCCTGTGGGGCAATGGTTCAAGATGAGGGTCCCAGCATGTGTGCAGAGCGCGCCGTTCTCCATGTGAGCCGCGTCGGCTTTCTCGGCGGCGCCGAGCGCGTGATCCTGACGCTCGCGCGAGGCATGAAGCCTTACCGCTATTCCCCTGTCCTCGCCTGCCCCGGCGGCGGTGATCTTGCGGCGGCTGCCCGCTCGCTTTCGATCCCGCTTGCGGATTGCGGCTTCGAGCGGATGCGCGCCACCTCGGACCCTCTCGCACTATGGAACTATCTCCAGGCGTGGCGAGCCGGCAGCCGCCAGATTGGACGACTGCTCGCCTCCGGAGAGATCAAGCTCGTTCACGTTCACCACCCGGTCGGTGCGCTGTACGCGCTCCCCGCCGCCCGTCGCCTCGGCATTCCGGTCGTCATGCATGTGCATGAAGTCCTGCCCATCAAACCACAGCACCGCCTCGCGCTCCGCTGGACCGCCCGTCATGTCGACCGCTTCATCTGCGTTTCCGGAGCGAGCCGTGAACTTCTCGAGACGATCGGCGTCTCCCACGAACGCATCGAGATCGTCCCGAACGGCGTCGATCCGGCGTTCATCGAGAAGGCGGCCAGAGCACGCCCGGCCGCACCGATCGTCGACAAAGGCGCGCGCTACAATATCGGCATCTTCGGCGTCATCGAGCCGCGAAAAGCGCAGCATATTTTCCTTGAGGCTGCCGAGAAGATCGCAGCTAAGGAGCCCGGTGCGCATTTCTGGGTCGTCGGCCCGCTCGCCCTCAAAGACAAGGAAGACTACGCAAATCGTCTCCATCACATGGCGGAGACCCCGGCCTTGCGCGGCCGCGTCAGCTTCACCGACTTTCAGACCGACATGCCATCGTGGATGGCCGGGATGGACGTCGTGGCGTTGACCTCAACGAGCAACGAATCCTTCGGCATGGTCCTCGCCGAGGCACAAATCGTGGGCCGACCGGTCGTCGCCACGGATATCGGCGGCGTGCGCGAGGCCGTCTGCACGGAGACGGGAGGCACTCTCGTCCCCAGGGACGACGCGGACGCCGTGGCCGAGGCCGTGCTCGCGGTCCTGAGACAGCAAGAGCACGTACCTGCCTCTTTTGTCGCGAGCATAGCGCGGAAGCAGTTTTCGCCGGACGTATTCCGGGCCCGCATTGCCGAGATCTACGAGAGGGTTCTCGGCGACCGCAGGATGCGGCTCGCCTGCGAAAAAACAACCTCGGGTCGGCGCAGGCATCCGGGCCTGTTCGCGGCCTCTCGGCCGGGCTCCTCACAGGCGAACCCGGCTCTCATCAAAGGCAATCCCGGCACCGCCAATCAAGACGGGCCCGAATGCACCCGAAAGCCCGCCCTGTGGTTGTAGGAGCCGATCAGGCGAAAGCCGACATCGCGGCCGTCAACATCGCGCCCATCAGTGGCGATGGCGCCACGGCCGCCCCATCCATGCGCACCATTCTCGCCGCGAGCCTCCTGCATCTGCCGGGCCGGATCCTCAAAGCGCCCACCGCCATCTATGCCGTCATGCAATCGATGGCGACCTTTGCCGCCATCCTCTTCGTCAACATCGTCACCGGCATCATCACCGCGCGGCTCCTTGGGCCGGACGGTCGCGGCATCTATTCCGCGGTCGTGCTCTGGACGCAGTTCCTGGCTTTGATCTCCACGGCCGGCATCGGCGCCGCCACGACCTATCATGTGGCCAAGAACCGCGATGACCGGGCAAGGATCGCGCAGATCGCTTTTGTACTGGCGGCCGGCTGGGGAAGCCTCGTTCTGACGGTCGCGCTCCTCGCGATCCCCCACCTGATGACGCAGTACGATCAGCAAGCGATCCTCTACGCCCGCATCGCAGCTCTTGCCTCTATCTTCGGCGGTTCGCAGGCGCTTCTGTGCTGCGTCCTCATCGGGTTGGGCGCCTTCACCTTCAACAATTACGGCCGCCTCGCCCCCAACCTTTTCTATTTCTTCGCGCTGATGGGAGTGCTGGGCTTCGCCGACCTGAATTGGCAAGCCGCCGTCCTGGCCTCGATTGCGGGGATCAGCCTGGCTCTCGTCACGCAGATTCCGGCCTTCTTGGTCCGCATGGGCGTCGCACGAGGCGATTTTCGACGCCATGCACGATCGATGCTCTCCTACAGCCTGCGCGCCGGGCCTGCCGACATCGTCACCACCTGTGCAGAATATACCGACCGTCTGATCCTGATCGGCCTCGTCGCCCCTGCCGAGCTCGGCTTCTATGTGATCGCCTTCAGCTTTTCACGCATCGCCATGGCGTGGATCATGCCGATCAACAGCGTGCTCCTCTCCAAGATGGCGAGGGCCGAAGCGAACATTGCGAAATGCCATTTCGACCAGACCTTTCGCTTTGCCCTTGCCCTTCTTCTGATCACCTGGCTGGCAGGCATGTGGTGGGGACCGCCGCTCCTGGTGCTGCTCTACGGCCAGGAATTCGCGCCCGTGGTTCCGATCTTCCACATCCTTCTTGCCGAGGCGATCATCTTCGGCCTCGCCAATATCAGCGCGCAGCTCTTCCAGGCCTTGAACCGCCCGGGCTATGTCTCCGCCGTGGAGGCGACATGCTTTGCGGCCATGCTGGTCTCGGTTTACGTGATGGCCTCCCGCGACGGCGCACTCGGAGCGGCCTGGGCGATCCTCGCGGTCACGCTTCTCCGCCTCACCCTCATCCTGATCGGGATCAAAATCTCGCTGAAGCTGCCGCTGCCGCGTCCTTATCTGACCCTTGCGGACCTCCGCTATCTGCGTGATCGGCTCATTCATCTGTAAGAGGCCGCCAGACGACACGCTGCCGGCCATCGATTCCGGCCTCAACGCGGCAATCAGGGATGCGTTGGAAGGGTGGCGGCGATAGGGCCATCCACGACGCCGGCACCCAGCGAGCCTCGATCCTGTGATGGCAGGCGCATCTTCGCACGCGCAGCCGTGATCTGGGCCACCCCCATCCCGAGCATGAACCAGAAGACGACACCATGCTCCCCGAAAGTAGCCGGGATCAGGAGGCTCATCACGAGATAGGACACGGCGATTGCCTGCGAGGCGAGAACGAGCGCCCTCTCCTCCGCCTTCAAGGCGGCGCCCTGAACGAAGAGAAAGGCAACGACGAAGCCGATCCCGACGTAATAAACGAGAGCGCCGACGACACCCACCGCCAGCATCGCGGCTATCGGGCCGCTATCGATCTGCATCGCCTGAACGCCGCTCTTGGTGGCCGGATCGGCCCGCGATCCCCCGAGACCGGAGCCGAAAACATGCCGCTCCATTTCCTCGAACGCCGCCGAATAGACGTGAAGCCTCTCATTGGCACTGACGTCGGAGCGGGCATCGAGCATGGATTCAATCCGCTGACTGACAATCCTCGTCCCCTGGTCGGTCAGCAAGGCCATGGGCGCCACCACCACGAGCACGAGGGCGAGCGCAAGCATCGAGGTTCTGATGCGGCCGGAGCCGAGGAGAAAACAATAAGCACCGATGATGAAGATGCCGACCCAGGCGGTCCGCACCGCCGTGAGGCCGAGCGCCACGAAGCCGAGCGCCAAAGCGACCCAGCGCAGGGCGTCTTTTGAAACGATGAGCATCGACAGCGGCAGGAGCAGAAACAAGGCCAAGGATGCGGGCGAGTTCATCGTGGCGAAGACGCGAACCTTATAGGGATAGGGTTCGCCGATCGTCGGCATGAGCGTCTTCTTCATCCAAAGCGCGTCCCAGCCGGGCATGTAGCGAAACTGATAGAGCGCGTAGAGGCCGAGAACGATGCCCGCGAAGAGCGAAAACACGGTAAGATCGCGCCGCAGCTGTCCAACCCAGGAGGGGTTGCACGCCACGAACATGCCGAATGCCGCCGGCAACACCCAGAGAAGGAAATCAACGGCACCAGGGAGAAACTGGCCGTTGAGAGCGGCCAGCATCAGCCCATAGACCGCAGCGGCAACGACGAGGAGAAGCCCGGCCGACATCGGGTGACGGAGATTCGCCATGGCAAAGGCAAGGGCGCCGGCAGACGGGGCGAGCGCCGCATAAGGCGAAAGCAGCAGAGGGCTGTAATCGAGAAAGCCGGCGTGAAAATCGACCATCCGCCGGATGAACGGCGTTAGAAGAAAGAGCCAGAGGCAGAAGGCGATATACCGCCTCATATCGCCCCGCAGCAGAAAGAAGACGGCAACGGCAAGAGCCCCCGCCGGTAGAGCGAGCCGCAGGAGGCCGGCCGCGCTCGTGAACGCAGGCGCCGTCATGATCCCGATCAGCGCCAGAACCTGCACCTGCAGCAAGGCACGGCGCAAAAGCCCATCAGAAGCAGGTCCACGCGAAGCAGGCCCGCCACAAGCGGAAACGAAACGACCCGGCCCACCGCCGGCGGGCGCAGATCCGCTTGGGGAAGCACGGGCGCGCGGCGCTCCCTCGGAGACCCAATCTCGCCCAGTGTCGCTCGCCGGCGGCGGAACCGCCGGTCCCCCGGCGCTCATCCTAGGACGGAGAGGCGGCCGCAGCTTCCGGCAGGGATGCCCCGCCAACGGGCTGCGGGGTAGGATAGGCCTTCACGAGCGAGGCAGCCGTGAGGGTCGGACGCAGTCTCGTAAGCCCCTTTTGCGCCCGCGACGGAACCGGCGCGCCATGGCGCAAAATGCCTTCTTTCGCGAAAACGCTGTTGCCGGTCAGAACGACACCCGAGATCTCCGCGCGGCAGGCGCGCAAGAGTGTGATCGTCTCGTCGACGGCATCCGGCGAGAAACGCCCAATATGACAGAGAAGCAGCGTTTGATCGGCGAGCGTGGCGAGGGAGGTCGCGTCGGAGACCACGTTGAGCGGCGGACTGTCGATGACGATAACGTCGTAGTCACGTCTGAGGACTTCGATGAGCTTCGGCAAGACCGGCGATGCGAGAGCATCGATGGCCTTTGCATCACTTCCAGCAGCACTCCCGGCAGCGAGAACATGAAGCGAGGTCCCCTCGACCGCCATGATCGCGTCACGCAGCCCGGCTCGTCCCTTCCCGCCATACGCACCGAGAAGATCGCTGAGCCCGGTTTTCCCAGCCGATGGCGCGGCCGCATGGTCACCCGCCCCATGCCGGAGGTCGGCATCCAGCAGGAGAACCCTTCTCCCCGTCGCCGCGAAGCTTTGAGCGAGCGCGACCGCGGCAAGCGACCTGCCTTCCCGCGGCATCGCCGAGACGACGAGCACCACGCGCGTGGGTTTTCCGTTGTCATGAAGCAGGCGGTTCCGGACGAAACGGATTTCCTCCCAGAACCTCACACGGCTGCATCGGTTCGACGGAAGGCGGCTTAAGACGTTGAGCGAGATCGTCCCCAAGATCGGAAGACCAATACCTTCGACCTGAGCGGCATTGCGCCGCCACCGGCTTGCAAGATGATCGACCATCATTGCGACCGCGAGGCCAGCCGCGAGGGAAACGATAGCGGCAAGGAGGAGGAAAAGCGCCACCTTGGGAAAGATCTGGCGCGTCGGCACCGAAGCCCGCGACACGACTTTGGCATCGTCGGCGACGAAATCTGCGCTCTGCAGCTGGCCGTCGTGCAATCTCGATGTGGCCTCGACAAGCCGGCTTTGTGTCTGCGCCAGCGCACCCCGGGCTCTGTCGAGATCGCTTTGGAGATCCGGCAACGAATCTCCGAGCGAACCTGCCACCGGACCGGCCCCTGAACCGAAGACTGAACCAGCGAGCGGCGCGTTCCCGCCCGATACGGCTTGAGCCGATGCCAGCGCATCCATCGCCGCTTCGACCTCCGCATGCCGCTCTTGCATCTGTGCGCTCAGAAGGTCGACGACATGCTGGAGCGCGAGCGTGCGTCGCTCGACCTGCATGCCGATATAGGCCGCCGCGTGGGCGTTGACGATTTTTGCGGCGAGATGCGGATCGCTCCAGGTGAAGCTGATCAGGGCCGCCGTCGACAAACCGTCATTATAGGTGGAGAGCTTCTTCATATAGGTTTGCAGAAGCCGGTCCCGCTCGAGCTCGTCAGCACTCCAGGCCGAGGCTCGCACCTCGTTTCCCCCGAAAAAGCGCGCGCTCCAGCTCCGCAGCCTGGTTCGCCAGGACGGTTTCTCAGCAAAACTCGGCTCGTCCTGGAGATCGAGCGTCTCGATGACCCTGCGGGCAACTTCCTCGCTGCCCAGAACGGCCGCTTCCGACGCGATGATGAAGGAAGGCAGCATGGGCGAAACGGTCTTTTCCTCGGCCGTCCGTGGATCATCAACCGGCACCGAAGGGAGCAGGACGAGAGCCGTGGCGCGATAGGACGGCGTCAGTTTCGCGATCACCGCCGCCATCCCCATGAAGACGACCGCGGCGACGAGCACCACCACCCATTTGCGCCGGACGAGGAGGCGGAGCATCCACAGAAGACTGCCGGCACCGGTTTCGACGCCGGATTGAGCGGGCGTCTCCTGCGCCCCGGTGATGGAGAAAGGGTCAGTACGCATCTTTGCTGAATAACACGTAGATGATGGTCACGATGAGGATGCGGGCATCGAGGAGGAGTGAAGCTTCGCGCACATATTCCAGGTCGGAATTGACGCGCGCCTGCATCACCTCCACCGTCGGTGTCTCGCCCCGCTGCCCGCGGATTTGGGCGAGCCCGGTGATGCCCGGTCGCGTCTGCAAACGGCCAGGATAGCCCTGCACGAGCGTGGCATACGCCGCATCGAGCGACGCGACATGGGGGCGTGGCCCCACGATCGACATGTCGCCGAAGAGCACGTTGAACAACTGTGGAAGCTCATCCGCGCTCGTCATGCGCAGAAGCCGGCCGACCGGCGTGACGCGCCCGTCGCTACGACCGGCCTGGCGAAAATCCTCGCCCATCGAGAAATACATCGAGCGGAACTTGTAGATCTGAAAGGGTTGCCCTCGCAGACCGCTTCGCTCCTGGCGGAAGATGACCGGACCCCGGCTCGTGATCCTGACCGCGGCATAGATGAGCCCCATCAGCGGCAGAAAGAGTGCGATCAGCGCGAGCGCCATAACAATGTCGGCCGTCCGTTTGGAGGACGCGAAGAGATAAGGGTTGCCCTCTCCAACCTCGACATCACAGTCCCCCCTCACGAGGACAGGCATTCGCCGCGCCAGGATCGCAGCCTCCTGCACGGCAACAGGACTGGCCGACGCATTGCCGGGACGCGAGGCAAACTCGAAGTCCGAAAGCTCGCTCATCGACAGCACCAGCCTCAAAGATTAAAATTATCCTAATTTCAGTTAGACATTTGTTAGAATTCCTGTCAACATCCTCGTTAAGTCAAAACTTGAGTGAAACAGGAATGCGCCTCTCGAGCCGCACTTTCTCCACAAGTTTAAATGCGCGAGAAAGCTAATGAAACTAGTTGTTCTCATTCTTTTGCTCTCGCTCACCACCGTATCTGCGGCTGACGAACTCCCGCTGCAAGCCGGCGACACCGTAGAAATGACGGTCACTGGGGTTCAGGATCTGACACGACGCACCACGGTTGCAGAAGACGGCGTCGTTTCACTACCTCTCTTTGGAGACATCAAAGTCTCAGGGCTTTCGCCCTCACAGGTGCGCACGCGGCTGAAACACGATGCACCGGGGAAAAGTTATCGTCCAAAACTACAAAATCCTAATGGGCAGGTGGTATCGATCACGGCAGAGGACGTCTTCTTCGATCTCATTGCGAGCCGCCCCGTCTACGTTCACGGCGATGTGGGCAAACCGGGCGAAGTCACGTATCGCCCCGATCTCACGGTCCGCCAGGCGGTGACGCTGGCTGGCGGTTACGACGTGGCACGGCTGCGGCAGGCCGATCCCTTCATCGAGATGGAGAATGCCCGCACCGATTACGCAGCTCTGTGGATCGCTTTCGCGCATCAGCAGGCAACCGTGTGGCGTCTCGAAGCCGAGCTGAAGGGGCGCGACGACATCGGGCACACGGACATTCCCACCGTCCCCGTCGACCCTGAACTGATCTCCCAGATCCTCCAGACCGAAAAAAAGCAGCTCTCCCTCGACCTGTCCGATCACATTTTGGACCGCGAGCAGCTCGCCAAGACCCTGAGGGAGACCGAGCGCCAGATCGCCACGTTGGAAGAGCGGGACGACATGCAGACTGCTGAACTGGCGGCAGCCCGAGCGGAACTCGACAATCTGAAGGAGCTGGACAAGAAGGGCCTCGCGCAATCGACGCGCATCAGCGATGCGCGCCGAGCCATCTTGCTGACGAGCAGCCAGCAGCTCGAAACCACAGTCGAAAAGCTGCGCGCGACTGTCGAGCGCGACGGGCTCGCGCGCCGCTACGACACCCTCGACGCCGAGCGCGAGGTGACCCTGCTCAAAGCTCTGAAAGATGCCCGGCTAGAACTGGAGACGACCCGGACAGGGCTGCGCTCCGCGGGCCAGAAACTCCTCTATGCCGGCCTGTTGCAGTCCGACCTCGTGCGCCGCCACGCCCCCCCGGACATCATCATCCACCGCAGCGATCCGGAGGGTGAGCCACAGAGCATGCCCGCCTCCGAAGATGCGCGGCTGATGCCGGGCGATGTCGTCGAGGTGAAGCTGGAGCTGCCACGGGAGCTTTTCACAACGCAACTCAACTGATCGCACGGCGGCGGCATTTCCAAACGACGCCTCGCCGTCATTCGGAACGAACGACAGGAACGCAAAATGGCTTTCACGGGACGAGGTGCCGGCAGGCTTGCAGCACTGTTCGGCGGCAGCAATCGAGCTCAGACAGAGCGGGCGGCCGGGCGGCCGATAGGGCCTATGGAAATGGAAGATGACGCTGGAACTTCCCAGGCATCGACCGCCTCTCGCTCCGTCGTCAGCTGTTTTGCCGAGCAGGTTGCCCGGCGCCCCGCCGCCGCAGCACTTCTCGCAGACGTCGGCCCGATCACTTATCTCGCGCTCGACCAATGGTCGAACCGCATCGCCCAGGTTCTGAGGCAACGGGGCGTCGGACGCGGCGATCTCGTCCCGACCCTCACCCTCCAGAGGCCAGCCAGTGTGGCGGTCTATCTTGCCGTTCTGAAGCTTGGTGCCGCCTATGTGCCGATCGATCCGAACCTGCCCGACGCCCAGATCGGCGCGCTCTTCGCACGGTTGAACGCGCCTCTCGCAATGGCCGACGAAGAGCTGCTCGCCCGCCTTCCCGCAGGCACCGAATGGAGCGGCGACGTCGTCTGTCCGCAGCATGAGGCCGAGCGGATCGAAACTGCCGACCCTCGCCTCGAAAGCCCTCCTCCCGGCGCGGAGGATCTCGCCTACATCATGTTTACGTCCGGTTCGACGGGCGCGCCGAAGGGCGTCATGGTCCCACATCGGGGCATCGTGCGTCTGGTGAAAGACGCCCACTACGCCCGGATGGACGACAGCGAGGTCTTCCTTCAATTCGCCCCCCTCGCCTTCGACGCTTCGACATTCGAGATCTGGGCACCGCTTCTCAATGGCGGCGCACTCGCCTTCGTCGACAATCCGAAGCCCTCACCGCTCGATATCGGCGAGGCCGTTCGCCGCCATGGCGTCACCACATTGTGGCTGACCTCCGGTCTCTTCAACCTGATGATCGAAGAGGTGCCCGAGGATATCGCACCCCTCCGGCAGATTTTGACCGGCGGCGACGTTCTCTCCGTCGCACATGCCGAAAAGGCGCGCCGACTGCTCCCGCACGCGCATCTCGTGAACTGTTACGGTCCGACGGAAAACACCACCTTCACCACCACCTACACACTGCCATCGACGGGCCCGCTGCCGTCTCCGGCGCCGATCGGCCAGGCGATCTCTGGCACCACGGCGCATATTCTGGATAGCAACATGCATCCGGTCCCGGATGGCGAGATAGGCGAACTCTACACCGGCGGCCTCGGCGTGGCGCTCGGCTATTTCGCTGACACGGAGAGAACCGAGCGGTCGTTCCTCGACGATCCCTTTGCCGAAGAAAGCGGGGCGAAACTCTACCGCACCGGGGATCTCGTGCGCAGAAATGCCGCGGGAAACATCGAATTCGTCGGACGCGCCGATCTGCAGGTGAAGATCAACGGCAAACGCGTCGAGCTGTCCGAGATCGAAGCCATCCTGGAGGAGATGCCGAACGTCGCCGACGCGGTCGCGTCGGTGCGCGAGATCCGTCCTGGCGAAAAGCAGGTCGTCGCCTTCCTGCGGCCTGCGCAGGCTTGGCCCGACGAGGCGGCGATCATGGCGAGGCTGCGCCAGATCCTGTCACCAGAGGCCGTCCCGGCAAGACTGAACGTGATGGAGCGTTTTCCGGTGAACCGGAACGGCAAACTCGACCGGACCGCGCTCCTCGCGACGCTTTTTGAGCCTCCCGGAAACCCGGGCGGCGAGAACGGCAGAGAGCCGGTCATGGCGCCGGCCCAGCACAGGGTAGCGAGGGAAGAAGCCGCATGAGAGAGGACAGCGCGACCAGGCACCATCGCAGGGAGCCCGACCTTGACTGAGAACGTCTTCCCGGAGGGCGCTTTCGTTGAACCGGAAGAGCCTTATCAGAGCGATGACGCTCCGGCGCGATCGTCCGATCCTGCCTGCGGGAACGCGCCCATCGTCGCGGCTCTTTTGACGGCCTGGGAAGATCTCCTGCAGGTGACGGATATCGGCCCGGACGACGATTTCTTCGCCCTCGGCGGCTCGTCGCTCACCGCCTATCGCTGTCTTGCGCAGATCCGCAGGCTCTATGGCTGCAACATCCCGCTCGAGACCTTCTATCGCGCCCCGACCGTCACGGCGCTTGCCGAAATCATCGCCGCGAAAAGCAAGCCGCAGGCGCGCGCCATCGCCCTCCAGCCCACAGGCTCCCGAATTCCGATCGTCGCCGTGCACGATACGGTCATCTACCGCGAGCTCTCAGAAAGGCTCGGTCGCGACCAGCCCTTCCTCGCCGTGCCGATGCCGGAGGAGGTCGATCCTCTTTCCCAGTCCTATGCGGACATTGCAGCGCATTTTGTCACCGCGATCCGCCATGCGCATCCGCGGGGCCCCTATATCCTCATCGGCTTCTGCTTTGCGGGGCGTCTCTCGCTCGAAATCGCGCGCCAGCTGAAAGAGGCGGGCGAGACCATCCCTCTCGTCATCGTCGTCGATGGCTGGGCGCCAGGCTATCGCGCCGGCGGCGGGACGATGCTCGGGCGAACGGCCTTCTTCCTGCATCGCGCCTCGGCCCATCTGAGAGCGGCGCTACCGAACGGCATCTCCGGCCTCCGCGACCTCCACCGACGGAGCGACACGGTGCGCCGACGGCTGATCGCAGCGCGCAATCTCGTTCGACGTATGATGAACGAGCCGGAACAGGCGCTCGATCCGGAGGACCTTGCGATCTTCAGGGCGATCGACGCCGCGGGCGAAAGGCACGCGACGCAGGATTACCCCGGCAATGTCCTCGCCATCTGGAGCGACGATCAGCCGAAAAGCCGCTTCATCGACAAGGCCTTCGGCTGGACAGGGCTGGTCCAGGGGAACCTCAGCCACGCACGGGTGGCAGGTACCCACACGGAAATCTGGAGCGGCCTCGGCCTCGACCAGATGGCGCGCGCCCTCGATAAGGCGCTCGCCCGCTGCAACAGCCCCACCGAGGACACATCCCAGGCCGTTTGGAGCACGCACCGGCCCGAGCCGGATTGTCCCCAGCCCATGCCGCAGATCATCTGAACCGGTACGGCCGCGAGATTCTCGCCCCGATCAAAAGCCGGTCAAAACGTCAGCCAGTCCGATTGCAGCACATCATCGAAGATCTCGGCCAATCCGTGCGCGGCATGGTCGAAGGCCTCGACGCCCAACCCGACATCGGCACTGGCGACGGACCGTGAGACGGCGTGGGCAATGAAACCGCTGGCGGGCTCGTGATCCTCATCCCCCGCCGACGCGCCACGCTGCTCGACGCGGGCTGTGAAGGCGCCGAAGAGGCTCCGCGGACCTGCGGACGAATCGTGTCCGGCCGGCGCGGCCGGCGGCACTTTCGGTGTGACGGGAAGCGATCCGCCGCCCGGCGACACCACTGCGCCGTCATAGTCGCTGATCTCGATGACGATCGGATGATCGGAGAGTTCGAAGGAAACTCGCTTGCCGTCTTCGGTGTGGGCGATCGCATCGGTGCCGCTGATCATGGGATCGTAGACGGAGAGGTCCGCCGTGCTTTCGACTGTCACCGTCGAGACATAGGCGGAGGCGGGCTTTTCGCTGGCCGTCGCACTGTCCCAGATCAATTCCTCGTTCCAGATGACGAGATCGACCGTCCCATCGGCCTCCGTCAGAACCATATGCTTCGCCGTGTCGGGAAGGTTTTCGATCCCGTATTGCAGCGTCCCCTGCACTGTCGCCGAAACATCCGAATTGTCGCCGAGGATCGTCGTCAGATTGTGCAGAGCCGTCGCCGCCATTTTCGGCGAGCCATCGGCGTTGAAGAGCCCCCAATTGTTCTCCGGATCGAGGTTGCGATCGCTGTAGGGGTCCATCAGCTGATAGATATACGTCTTCTCGACGCCGTCCTCGGCCGCATCCATCAGCACGTTGAGGATCTGTTTCGCCTGCACCTCTTCACTCACGCCCATCGTGGTGTCGGCGAGAGTGTAGAAGCCGGTCTCCGTCACGACGACAGGCTTGTCACCGGTTGGAATCCGGCTTGCGTCAAGAATGGTATCCCATTGCTCCTGAGGCTTCGAAGAGTTCGGAAAGTAGATGTGGGCGTTGCCGTAATCGGCCCATTTCGAGAGGTCCCCGAGCGAAGTCATCAGCTTCTCGTTGGCATAGGCCACCGAGAGACCGACCACCGAAACATCGCCAAGGACGGCATTGGCGTTCACCGCCTGATAAAGATGCGCCTGGATCGAGCTGCCGGCGGCAAGACCCGATTTGCCCGCAAGGCTCGCGGGCCAGAGATTGATCTCGTTGGGAGCTTCGATCGCGTCGATGCTGCCCGGATGGGCTTTCAGAAACTCGGCGGCCGTCTTGACCCCTTGATCGATCAGAGGCGTCCCGTCGACCACCTGAACGAGAAAGTTGAAGTCGTACCCCTTGGCCGCGAAATCCTCATAGACCTTTGCCTGGAAATCGAGCGGGATGACGTCCCGCAGATTGTCGATACCGAGATAGACGAGCTCGCTCTCGACGAGCCCGGCCCGCGCATAGGCAGTGTCCGTCCAGTTCAGATGCGTGTTGACGCCGATCGTATCGACGAACGCATCGGCGCTCATCGCACTCTTCAAATCGACGGTGAGCGCACCCGTGCGTGTCGTGGAGGCCATATCAATCCAACCGTTGTTGACCGTTGGAGTTGATGCCGGAGCGGAACCTGCGCCGAAGAGGCCAAAGCAGAGCCCGACCGCCCGCAACAACTCGGAGCCACCAAGGGCACGCAGATTGTTAGAAATAAGATAAGAAACCGCCATCATTGCGACCAGTTATGTTCTGGTTAACTTTAGATCATAGAGCTTACTCTACTTCACTATAAGATAATTGCAAAAAACTTATAGAAATTATTAGATAAAATTAGAACTAAGCCGCCTTCAGGGTCCAGAACGCCTAACTCCGCCTTCCGGAGCCAGCCGGGGACCAGGAAGCAGCGATGACGGCTCAAACGGGAGGAATGGCGTCTCGGAAGGCGTCGCGCCGGTAGAGGCCCGGGAAATCCGGACAAACGCCGCAGAGCGGCGAGCAGGAGAAGCCAACCGGCGGGGCCCAGCGCGCGGCGTGGTCATCGCGGCGCCGGGAGCGGAAAAACTGGAAACGCAGGCGGTCGGGCGGCCGCGAGACCCGGTCCGTGCGGCGAAAACCATCCGCCGCAAGCATGCGTCTCTTGTTTAGGAGTGCGTTGCCATCACAGACGGACGCGCGGCCCCCTCGCCTTCCGTCCCGTCTTTGCCGCGAAACGCCCGACCCTCAGCATCGAAGACATGCAGGCTGCCGACATCCGCCCCGAGCTTGAGACGCGCCCCGCGCTCGACATGCACGTTGCCGGGAAGCTTGGCGATGAAAGGATGCTCTTCATCCTCGGTCTTGAAATAGACGAGCTGCACCTCGCCGAGATATTCGGCATAATCAACGACGCCCTCGAAGATGTGCTCGCCCTCGGTGATGCGAAGCTCCTCCGGCCGCACACCGACATCGACGGCAGCCCCTTTGGCGGAAGCGGGCGTTGGAACCGGCACCTGCATCTTCGTGCCATTGGCATAGGCGAGGAGCGTCTTCGGACCGGGTTCCTCGATCCGCGCCCGCAGAAGGTTCATCGCCGGTGAGCCGATGAACTGGGCGACAAACAAGTTCGTCGGCTCCCGGTAGAGCTCTTCCGGCGTCCCCACCTGCTCGATGAAGCCGTCCTTCAACACCACGATACGGTCGGCCAGGGTCATCGCCTCCACCTGATCGTGGGTCACGTAGATCATCGTCGTGTCGGGCAGAGATTCCTTCAACTTCGCCACTTCGATGCGGGTCGCCACCCGCAGGGCTGCGTCGAGGTTCGACAACGGCTCGTCGAACAGGAAGACCTCCGAATTGCGGACGATCGCACGACCGATGGCGACCCGCTGCCGCTGCCCACCGGAAAGCGCTTTGGGAAGCCGGTTGAGATAGGGGGTGAGCTGCAGGATCTCCGCCGCCTGGCGCACGCGCGCGTCGATCTTCGCCTTCTTCTCGCGCGCGATCTTCATGCTGAAGGCCATGTTGTCGTAGACCGTCATATGCGGATAGAGCGCGTAGGACTGGAACACCATGGCGATGCCGCGCTTGGCGGGCGGCACGTCGTTCATGAGCCGGCCGCCGATCCGCAACTCGCCGGAGGTCATTTCCTCGAGACCCGCGATGACGCGCAACAGGGTCGATTTTCCGCAACCCGACGGCCCCACGAAGACGATGAATTCGCCAGGATCGATATTGAGATCGATGCCGTGAAGAACCTCGTGATTGCCGTAGGATTTCTTCACCTGCTTGAGCGCAACACCCACCATGGCTTACTTCCTCGTTGCTTCGTTCCGGTGGCGCTGCATCGCGCGGCACCGGGCAATCCAAAACCGTCTTCTCTCACAACCCGGCCGGAGCGAAAGCCTCACCCGGCCTGCTCTTTCGCCACGGCTCAATGCTCTGACGCGCCCGGCATCAGCTTGATCACCAGACGTGTCAGCGGACCTGGAACGCGGTTGCGGATCTCCGCCTCGTTCTTGCGGTCGATCGCAGCCCCGACGAGCTTCGCGCCGATATAACGGAACGGTTCGGGCGGCAGGCTCGCACGTCCGGTAAGGCCCACGAGCCCGCATTGGCTCCAGCGATCTTTGTGACCGAGCGCCAGGCTCGCGAGGATACGGCCGCCGATCGGCGCCTGCGCGATGCCCGTGCCGTTGTAGCCCATGCCAAAGAAGATGTTGGGGTGGCCCTTCAGGTGATCGAACACCGGCACATGTTCCGGCACGCAGTCGATCGGCCCGGCCCAGTCGAATTCGATCGGCACACCACGCAATTGAGGATAGAGGCGATGGAGCTCGCGCACATTATCGCGCGCACCCTGCGGGTTGCGATTGAAACTCGCACCGAAATCGCCGCGGAACGCGACGCCGCCGGTGCCGCGACCGAGAACGACACGCCCCTCGTCCGTCCGCTGGTAATAAAGCACCTGGTCCTGGGAATCGCAGATGGCCGCCCCGTCTCGCCAGCCGATGCGATCGAGCGTGTCGGGCGTCCTGCCCGTCGCAATCACCCGGCTGTCGACCACATACATATGGCGCCTGAGTTCCGGCAGGGCGGACAGCCAGGCGTTCGCCGCCAGCACGATCTTATCGGCCTCGACCACGCCGTTCGGCGTGCGCAACCTTAACGGCGCGCCGGGGACGATCTCCTGCACGGGGCTGTGCTCATGAACTGTGACACCGCGCGAGATCGCAAGATCGCGAAGACCGCGCGCCAGCTTCGCCGGCTGCACCGTGCCGGCGTTTTTCTCGACGACGCCGACATAAGATGCGCTCGACCCGGTGCGCCGCTCGATGTCTTCTGCGCTGAGCAGCTCGAAACGATCGGCGCCCGCCGCCTCGGTCATGGCAACGGCTTTCGCCCAGGCACCTTCCTGCGCGATCGAACTTGCCGTCCACAGCCAGCCGTCGAGCCTCAGATCCATATCGACGAGACCGGAACGCTGCAGCTCGTCGAGTTCGGCGATCGCATCGACGGAGGCAAGGCAGAGACTTCGGGCCTCCTCCTCGCCGACGACCGCGCTCAGCCGGTCGATCTCGGCGAACCAGGAATGCACCTGACCGCCGTTTCGCCCCGACGCGCCGGAACCGCAGAAATCCGCCTCCAGAAGGACGACCCGGGTGTCGGGCGCGGTTTCCTTGATCCGCAAGGCGGTCCACAGGCCGGTATACCCGCCCCCGACGATGGCGATATCGGCGCCTACGCTCCCCGCCACCGGCGGCGTTGCCGCATCCGCTCCGATATCCTGGAGCCAGAATGCCCGGTCGCTCGGTTGCGCGGCACTCGGCTGCCTCAAAGTGATTGTGGCCATCAGATTTTCCTAGCCGTAACGACGAATTGCGGAAGCCCGGACGACGCGGTCAGGCAGTCGGACTTTGCGACCGGGGCCGCGGCAAGTCCGTCCGCAACGACAGACCCCTGCCGGCCCCCGAGATATCGAAGATCCCTCGCGCCCATCGCCTATTTGCCGATGCCCTCGGCAAGACCGCGGATGAAGTAGCGCTGGGTCGCGAAGAAGATGATGACGATCGGCAAAGCCGAGATGGTCATCGCGGCGAAGACGACGGAATAGTCAGTGCCGTGCTTGGCCATGATGGCCGTCAGCCCGACCGGCAAAGTCGTCATGTCCGTGCCGCTCGTGAACACCATCGCGAAGATGTATTCGTTCCATGCGAACAAGACATGCAGGATGATGCAAGACGCGATGATCGGCCGACACATCGGCAGGATGATCCGCCAGAACCTTTGGCCTTCGCTCGCACCATCCATCGTCGCCGCCTCGTCGAGCTCGCTCGGCAGATCGAGCATGTAGGCACGAATGAGGAAGGTGGTGAACGGCACGCGAAACGCCGTGTAGAGGATGATGAGCGCCCAGAAGGAGTTGTAGAGGCCGAGCGCCTGAAACATCTTGACGAGCGGGATGAGCGCCACGGTCGGGCTGAGCATCAGGCCGCCCAGAACCACGATCAGAACGATCGGTTTGCCCGGCAGTTTGCTGCGCGTCAGCCCGAACGCCGTCCAGGCGCTGATCATGACCGTGCAGATAGCGGACGCGACCGTGACGAGAACGCTCACCACCACATAATCGCGCACGCCCTGGTTCCAGGCACGCACGTAGTTCTGCCAGGACCAATGCGTGGGCAAAGCGAACGGGTCGCCAAAAATCTGGACGTTGTTCTTGAAGCCGTTCATCGCCATCCACAGAAGCGGATAGACGACGACGATCCCGAGGCAGATGAGGAACGACCACAGGAAGGCCTTGGAGAGCGGCGTCCAGATGCTGGTTTCCTTGACGGGTGCCGCCGTTTCCGTGCTCACCATTGCACCCTCCGCCGCTTCGTATACCAGAGCTGGGCGATGCCGGTGAGGAGCGTGACGACGAAGACCACCGCCGCGATCGCCGCGCCATAACCGAAATTGTTCTCGATGAAGCCCTGCTGATAGAGCCAGGTTCCCAGGACCTGACTGCTGTTGTTCGGCCCGCCGCCCGTCATCACCATAACCTCGTTGAACACCTGGAAGGCGCCGGTGATGGTGACGATGACCATGAGACCGGTCATCTCGCGGGTGAGCGGAAAGGTGAGGCTCCACAGCCGCCGGATCGGGCCCGCCCCGTCCATGATCGCCGCATCGAACAATTCGCGCGGGATCTTCTGGATCGCGACAGCAAACAAGAGCGTCGAATAGCCAAAACCCTGCCATTGGCTCATCGCGATGATGGCGTAGATCGCCGTGTGTTCGCTGCCGAGCCAGGACTGAATGAGAAGACCGAGCCCGACATTCTCGAGGGCCGCGTTCAGGAGGCCGATTTTGGGCTGGTAGATGAAATAGAAAAGAAGGCCGGTGACGGTGATCGAGATGGCGGAGGGAATGAAATAGACCGCGCGCCAGAAACGTCGCCAGCGATCGCTTGCGAGCCCCTCGATGGTCGCCGCCAGAACGAAGGCACCGAAGACCTGGAAGACGATCGACAGCCCGGCATAGGCAAAATTGTTCCAGAGCGCGCGCCAGACGACGGGGTCGTTGATCAGCCGCTCGTAATTGGCGAGCCCCACATGCAGGACCTCGCCGGTAAAAATGTCTTCCTCGGTCGTGCTGATCAGAAAATTGTCGACGATCGGATAATAGACGAACCAACACAGGACAATCAGCGAGATCGCCACCCAGCGAAGCGATGCGGCGTTGCGCAGGTGGACGCGCCAGCGTCCACCTGCCACCGTTTCAAGCGCATCTTCGTTTCCGGTGCTGACGGAAAGCCGCCCCAGATCCGAACCTGTCGTTTTCACCGACGGGCCTCCGCCTTGGCCGCCTCCCGGACCTTCTCCACGACCTCTTCCGGGGTCATGGTGTCTCCGGCGAGCGCCTGCAGGCTGGTCAGCCAAGCCGCGGCCACATGCGGCGTGTTGGCCGTGTCGAGCCAGGGCATCAGGTAGGACGCCTCGGCGATATCCTGCATGCCCTCGACAACGGTCGGGCTCGACACCTCTTCGTTGACGACGCCCTTGACCGCGGTCGGCTGGCCGTAAGGAGGTGCCGACACGATCTTGGCATTCTCGGGCGAGGTCACGAACTTCATGAAGTCGATCGCAAGCGGGATGTTGGAGGAGCGGGCATTGATCATGTAGCCCTCCGGCGCCCCCTCGATGGCCTTCGGATCGCCCTCCGCGTCGGCCGGCGCCGGCAGCTGGAAGAAGCCGAAATCCTCGACCTTCAGAGGAGAATCCTCCGTCGCGCTTTGATCGAACTCCAGGATTTCCTGATAGTACATCGCCGACTGAGCGTTGCTGAACGCCTGCAGAGCGGACGCATAGGACGTGCCGTTCATCGAGGCGCCGTCCGTGCAATGCTCTTCGATCTCTTTGAACTCTTTGAGGGCTTTCACGTAGCCGGGATGCGAGTATTCCGCCTGTTTCGGATCGAAATCCTTCTCGAGCGTCGCCTGCGGCACGTTGTAGGCAAGCAGCTGGCCGACATAATGAACGACAGGCCAGGCTTCCTTGTTGCCGAGCGAGATCGGCGTGACACCCGTCTCCTTGAGGGCGTCGCAGGCGGAGATCAGCTCGTCGAGGGTTTCCGGCTTGTCGATGCCGGCCTTCTCGAACATCGCCTTGTTGTAGCCCATGAACTTGGCGTCGAGATAAAGCGGAATGCCGAAATATTTATCGTTGTAGATGAACGATTTGACGGCAGCCGGCGCGAAGGTCTCGCCCCATTCCGTGCCCGGTCCGATCACCTTCGTCAGATCGACGGCGCGGTTGCCGCGGACGAAATTGTGGCCCCAATTGCCGGTCCAGGTGAAATAGATGTCGGGCAGCGAGTTGGAGGCGACAAGTGTCTTCGTCTTGCCCTTGACGCTGTCGTCGCTCTCCTGGTCGAGTTCGACCGTCACGCCCGGATGCAGCTCTTCATATTTCTTCGCCAGATCCACAAAGAACGGCGAAAGCTGCTCCAGACCGAATTTCGTGAGGACGGAGACCGTCCCCTCATATGTCACAGGGGCGTCGGGATCTGCCACCACGACCTCTTTCAGCGGTGCAGCCGAACCCGCGGCCGTCGAAAGGGTCAGTGCGGAGACGGCGACGCCTGCCATCACCGCGGCCTTCAGTGGATGCTTCATTGCTTCTCCTTCAGTGCGGTTGAACCCATTGTTCGCATCGCCCCGCGGGCGAGGTTTCTGTCGAGGAGGCGGCCATTCCAGGCCGCCGCCGGCATATCGAGCGGCCGGCGCCCAAGGGGCACGCATCCGCAAGGCAAATGGGTTTGCGGCAGAACTAGTCTGACATCTTTTGAGCTAGAGGCGACATCCGCATGGGGGCGGCTGCCCTTGCCAACGCGGCCAGATCGAGAACCGATTGCAGATCGCACCGAAGGCAGCGCGGACGCTCCCCGCGCCAACCGGCCTCCTTCATGGCGGACGCGGGCTGCCTCCGAGGCGCGCGGAAAATCCTGCGCAGGCACACGGAAAGAGGCCTGGAAACGGGGGTTATCGGCGAACTTGCGAGCCTTCAGGGCGCTGGCGAGCTGTGCTGAAGCACGCGCGCAGCAGTTTGCGTCTGCCACCGCGCCAAAGTTGCGCCCGGCGTCGACAGGGGTTGCCGCAGCAACACTGATCTCGCCTGAGCCCATCGCGCCAACCCCTTTGGCATGGTGTCAAAGTCGCTGAAAAGAGGTGACCCTTTCCATTAGACGTCAGACAACATTGCCGTCGACGGAGTGTCAAGGCGGAAATTTCGCCGTGCTCAATATTGCTGCAACGCAGCATTCGCGAGTGCCGAAACCTGCATTCTTTGGCTTTTCCGAGAAAAGCAGGACAGCAGCACCCGGGACAAAGCCGCACGCTACGGTAGCTCCGACCCGAAACGGCAGGCAACAAATTGTGCTTTGCAAATGAAAAAAGACAAGGCGCTGAAAAGCCCGGCGCGCCGAAAAACGCCGCCCGCCCTCTGCCTCATCCAGCCTCGGACCTTACAGCTTCTGAAGCTCGCCGCGGATCAAGGCCGCGCTGTCGCGCATCGGCGGCAAAGGGTCGAGCCAGTACTGGGAAGAGGTGAATTCGAACGAAAGACTTCCCGTGTAACCGCCGCTCTGAAGTTCGGCGAGGAACGCGTGAAGCGGATAGGATCCGTCGCCCCAGGCGAGATGGGCGCCCGCATCATCGCCGTCGATGAAATGCACATGCGCCAGATCGGGGCCGAAGCGGGCAAGATAATCACCGATCGTCTCGCCGGCGGCCACCATCGCGGCCGTATCGAGAATGGCCTTCACGGCCGGCGAGCGAAGCTCCGCCATCATCCGGGCGAGATCGGCACTCGTATTGATGACGTTCGATTCCGCTCGTGTCAGAGGCTCCAGCAGAAGCGCGATACCGAGCCTTTCGGCGTGCCGGCAAAGCAGCGAAAGGCCGTCAGCCGAGTGTTTCCAAGCCTCTCCCGCATCCTTGTCGGCATAGCCCCAACCCGGCGTCACGAGGAGATAGGGGCTCTCGAGCTCGACGCAGGCCGACAGGCTCTCCAGGAAATACCTCAGGCTGCGCTCGCGGATTACAGCCTCTTCGGCCGCGATGTTGATCGGATAGGCGCATTGTTCGGGCGTGAAACAGACGAGCTCCAGCCCCCGCACCCGAAGATCGTCGCGGATCTCGCGCGCCGATTGGAGCCACGGATCGCCGAGGTAGAAATGCGGCTGCGCGCCCCACAGCTCGACACGCGTCAGACCGGCTTCCGCAACATCGTCCAGAAACCGCGCAAAGGAATGGCGGAAATAATGGAAGTTCATCCCGCAAAGCTGACCTGCCGCAAGCCTCGCCATGATTTCCCTGCCCGGTATTCTGTTCGTCGCGCGATTTCGCGACCGATCGATACCAGCAGATCAGACGTCTGACAATTCAGGAGCACATGCCGCGGCAGCACCGCTTCCACCGGCAACAGGCCTCCACGGGCGCCCCAGCCGCCTCACTTGCGCGCGAAATTGAAGGCGAAATGACTGCCCTTGTACCAGTCGCTGGCAAACATGATCGGCTCGCCGGCGCGCGTAAAAACCGTTTCGTCGATCAGAAAGGCCGGGCCGAAATCGGAGAGCCCGTGGCGGGAGACGGCGCTTTCCGGCAGCATTTCCGCGCGCGCCTCCGCCGTCGACATGCGCGGCGGGTAGCCGTAGCGTTCGAGGACGGCATTGAGCGAGCCACTCCAATCCACCTCGTAGATCGGATCGGAAATGAGGCTGCGGCGGATCATGGCGAGACAGTAGATGAGCGGCTTGCGCTCATGCAGCCGCAGCCGTTCCAGCCGGATGATGGTTTCGCCGGGCGCCAGCTTCAGCGCCGCCCGCACCGCCTTGTCAGGTGTCTCCTCCGAAAACCCCAACACACGGTTTTCATAGCTGTAACCGAAATGGCCGGCCATCTCGGTAATGCTCTCGAAATGCGTGATCGAGCGGGCGACGTGCAGCGTCCCGGCCGCCGTCAGAAAGCGGCCGCGTCCGTGCTCGACGGAGAGAATCCCCGCCTGCTCCAAAAGCTTGAGCGCCTCGCGGATGGTCGGACGCGAGCCGCCGAGATGTGCCTTGAGCTCCGCCTCCGTCGGGATCTTCTCGCCAGCCTTCAGGCCCCGTTCCGCGACGAGATTGAGAATGCCGTCGCGGAACCGCATGACAGTCGTCTGCCCTCCTCCACCAGCGCCAGCCATGTCTTCGTCCTCGCCCCTTTGCGGCATCGGGTCTCCGGCCACCCCGGATCCCATCCCTAACCCCGGCCTAAACGCCGGCGCTAACCCATGCCATACGCGGACGCTGAGCACCCGCATCGACAGCTTACCCGCCTAAGGCGGAACGTAGCGAGTTGACAAGTGCCTGTCGTCGGGCCATCAACTTGTCAGACAACATGGCCGTCACCGAAAGGCGACCTGTCTGGACGGTAAGAAGGATCATCCGCTGATGCTCAATTTTGACGAAAAGCGTTTTCTCGCGATCCAATCGGGCGCGGTTGCAACGGCCGGAGAGCTCGACGCGATCGTGGGCGCGGCTCTCAAGGCCGGCGCACCCAACATCTTCTTCCTCGGCACGGGCGGCGCGGCGATCCTGATGCAGCCCGCCGTGGACCTTCTGCGCGCCCGCTCGTCCTTCCCGGTTTTTGGCGGCCATACGGCGGAGCTTCTCGCCGCCGGCTCCGCCAATCTCAAAAAGGGCTCGCTCGTCATTCTCCCGTCCTTGTCCGGCACGACGAAGGAGAGCGTCGCCTTCCTCGAACTCGCCAAGGAACGGGGCGCCGAGGTCGTCTCTCTCGTCGGCCACGCCGATACGCCGCTCGGCCGCGACGCCGACCATGCGATCGTCAACTTCGCTGCCGACGACACGTCATCGGAGAGTTTTTACGTCCAGTCGCTGTTTGCTGCGCTCTCGGTGATGAAACACCGCGGCGAGATCGACAATTACGATGCCCTCGTCGCCGAAATTCAGCACTTGCCGCGCGAGCTTCTGCGCATGAAAAAGGCGGTCGAGCCGAAGGCGGAAGATTACGCCAAGGTGATCGCGGGCTCCGACTGGCACATCGTCTGCGGGGCCGGCAATGTCTGGTACGAGGCGTTCTATTACGGCATGTGCATTCTGGAAGAGATGCAGTGGATCCGCACCCGCCCGATCCATGCGGGCGATTTCTTCCACGGCACTTTGGAGCTCGTGGAAAAGGGTGTCAGCGTCATCCTGATGAAGGGCGAAGGCCCGAACCGGGCGCTGGCCGAACGCGTCGAAGCCTTCGTGCCGAAGGTCGGCGGCTCGCTCACCATCCTCGACACCAAGGATTACCCGACCGAGGGGCTGTCGGCGGAAGCGCGCGAGCTGCTCGCCCCGGCCTTCCTCGCCACCATGCTGGAACGCATCAGTGCGCACCTTGAGGTGATGCGCGACCATCCGCTCACGACGCGCCGTTATTATCGCCGTGTCGAATACTGAGCCATGGCTTGCAGCCGTCGGTGACAATTGCATCGACGAAATCGGGGCGAAGCCGGACGAAGGCGCCGGCTTCCACCCCTCGGTGCGGCTTGCCGGCGGCAATGCCGTGAATGTCGCGGTGCAGGCCCAGATCTTGGGCCTGCCCTCCGCCTATTTCGGCGCCGTCGGGCGCGACGACAATGGCGACATCATCGCCCGCGAGCTTCATCGCAACGGCGTCGATACGAGCTTCCTCGTCCGCCGGGAAAAGCCGACTTCCGTCACCGAGGTGCATGTGACGGACAAAGGCGAACGCATCATCGCGCTTGAGGATTTCGGCGCCTGCGCCGGCTACCGGCCGAGCGAGGCGGCGTTTGAGCGTCTTCTTGAAGCCGCGCATATCCATATCGGCTGGTTCGACGATGGCGGTGCGCTGAAGCGGCGCCTCAAGGCGGCCGGCTGCTCGCTCTCGCAGGATCTGTCGGTCAACAACGCGCCGGAGCACCTGACGCCCGACGCCCTCGACATCGTCTTCTGCTCGCGGCCGGGATCACCACAGGCCGCAGAAACGCTCGGCAAAGACCTGCTCGAAAAAGGCGCAGGCCTCGTCGTCGTCACGCGCGGGGCCGAGGGCGCCTCCGTGATTTCCCCAAGCCGCAGCCTGCATCTGCCGGCCGAGCCGATCAGCCCCGTCGACACGACGGGCGCTGGCGACAGTTTCATCGCAGGCTTCCTGGTGGCGCGCCTTCAAGGCGCCGACGACGCGGAGGCGGCCAGGGCCGGCATAAGCCGCGCCAGCGCCACCTGCCTCCACGAAGGCGGCTTCCCCCAGCGAAGCGAATAGGCCCGAACCAAGCGAATAGGCGCGAGCGAATAGCTCACGCGCCCGAAAAACACCCGCCGCACAAAAGCGAACGGCCCGGGGATGGATCTCATCCCCGGGCCGCTTTTAAGCGTTGATGTCGGTATCAGCCGATCAGAACTGGAAGTCAGCCTGATCGAGATCGGCGGCGTTGACCCCGACGAGGGTCAGAATGTCGCCGTCGCCCAGATCGATCGTGGCGTTCCCAGCCGCATCGCTGCCGATCGACCCTTGCACATCGGCGAAGCTTCCAAAGCCCGATCCCGTCAGGTTGATGAGATCGGTGCCGTTCTCGAAGCCCCAGACGATGTCCGAACCATTGTCGGCGACGGAGACATAAATGTCCTGCGCCCCGTCATCGGCCCCGAGATAGATGACGTCATCGCCCGCGCCGCCATAGGCGACATCGGCACCGTCGGAGGCGAAGATCGTATCGTTGCCGGCACCGCCATAGATGGTGTCGTTGCCAGCACCGGCGCCAAGCTCGTCGTTTCCGAGCCCACCGCCAGAGACGTCGTTGCCGTTGCCGGAGAGAAGTACATCGTCTTCGTTGCCGCCATAGCTCGTGTCGTCATCGTCACCGCCATAGGTCGTATCGGCCCCGTCGGCACCGAAGAGCACGTCCTGCCCGGCCGCACCGAAGCCGAGATCGTTGCCGGTCCCGCCACCGATGAAGTCGTTGCCCGCACCGCCGGCCTGCTCATCGTCGCCGGCACCGCCATACATCTGGTCGTTGCCTTCGCCGCCGGCCGCCGTGTCGTTGCCGTTGCCGCCGAACATCAGATCGTCGCCGTCACCGCCGAAGGACAGATCGTCGCCGTCACCGGAGAAAAGCGTATCGGCACCGCCGCCGCCTTCGATCGTATCGGCCCCGAGACCGCCAGCGATCGATTCCGAATTATCCGACCCTTGGAGATCATCGTCTTCGTCCGTACCGACCGGCGGCGTCGGGCCAGACGGGCCACCACCCGGCATTTTGTAGGAAATCGTTCCGCCGGTGAACGAGAAATAGCTGGCGTTCAGATCATCCGGCACGTCGATGATGACCTGGGGCGTGCTGCCGCCATTGACGTTGATCGTCAGCGAACCACTGCTGTACTCCAACGAGTCGATGGTTTCGCCGCCCAGTAGCTGCACCGAGATGACGTCACCCAGACCGAAGTCGGTGATGGTGTCACCGTTGAGCTCGGAGGCAAAACCCGAGAACGTGTCGTTGCCGGCACCGCCGGTCAGCGTATCGGCACCGGCTCCACCCGAGATGGAATCGGCACCGTCGCCACCGGAGATCACGTCCAAGTCGGCGCCCCCATCGAGGGTGTCGGCCCCGGCACCGCCGGAGAGCGTGTCGTCGCCGTTTAGGCCGTAGAGCCGGTCGTTGCCGCCATTGCCGACGAGACTGTCGGCACCGTCATTGCCGCGCAACGTATCGGCCGCGCTGCCGCCGCTCAACGTATCGTCGCCCGACCAGCCATAGACAATGTAGCTCTCGGCATTTTCCGTCGTCGCAAGGGTTGTGGCACCCTCGCTGAACGTGGCGACATTCATGTTATCGACACTAAAGGTCAGCGCTCCAGTGACCGAGGTCCCCAAAGAGACCGTGTCGGTTCCATCCCCAAGATCGATGCTGTCGCCACCAGCGATGCTGTCGCTACCCTCGACCGTCACGGACACAAAGTCGTTGCCGGCTCCGGCATCGACCGTATCCGTACCGGCACCCGTGGTGATCGAATCGTTCCCCGCATCACCGAGGAGACTATCGGCACCGTCACCACCGTTGATCGTGTCGTTATCATCGCCGCCGGAGATCGTGTCGTCGCCGTCATTGCCGTTGAGAGTGTCCGTCCCGACCCCGCCGAAGATAACGTCGTTATCAATGCCGCCGGCGATCGAGTCGTTGCCGGCATCGCCGCTCAGGCTGTCGGCACCATCGCCGCCGATGAGCGTGTCGTTCCCGTCACCACCTTCGAGCGTATCCACGCCCACATCGCCGTAGAGGTAGTCGTTCCCGGCCCCGCCGATGAGCGAATCGTCGCCGATGTCACCGTAAAGATAATCGTTGCCGCCACCGCCATCGAGCGTATCGGCGCCCCCATTGCCGTCGAGGGTGTCGTTGCCGGCGCCGCCATCGAGCGTATCGGCTGCCGTGGTGCTGCCGGTAACATTGAACGCTTCGACGTTTGCGAACGTCGCAAGCGTGTCCGCTCCGTCGGTCACGGTGGCCACGTTGGACCCGTCGAAGCTCATTTCGAGCCCGACGCCGGCCCCGCCTTCCGCGCTGATGTAAACGGTGTCCACGCCGTCACCGCCATCGATACTGTCGCCACTCCCGGCAAGCACGGTGATGACATCGTCGTCGGCACCGCCATCGACGGAATCGGCACCCGTTCCGGTCACGATCCGGTCAGCACCCGCACCACCGAAGAGAGAATCGTCATCGGCACCGCCATTGATGGAATCGGCACCATCGCCGCCAAGAATGCTGTCCGCTCCGGCTGCACCTTCCAAAGTGTCCGCATCGGTGCCGCCATTGAGCGTGTCACCGTTGGCCGTACCTGTCACAAAGAAGGCTTCGATGCTCTCTGCGGTCGCGAGCGTCGTCGTACCACCAGCATCGGTCATCTCGCCGCCGTCGACGCTATCGCCCGTAAAGATAACCGGGCCAGTCTGTGCGCTGGCATCAAGATAGAGAAGGTCGCTGCCATCGCCGCCGTCGATGCTGTCACCTCCCCCGGCAGCCACGATGATGGTGTCGTTGTCGGCACCACCATCGACCGAATCGGCGCCGTCACCGGCATCGATCCGGTCGTTGCCCGCCCCACCAAAGATGGAATCGTCGTCAGCCCCGCCCTGGATCGAATCGGCCCCGTCGCCGCCGAGGATGCTGTCTGCTCCAGCCCCGCCGATTAGCGTGTCGGCATTGGTGCCACCGTTGAGCGTATCGGCGTCCGAGGTGCCTGTCACATAAAACTGTTCGATGTTTTCGGCGGTCGAAAGCGTCGTCGTCCCGGCCGCATCGGTCATCTCGCCGCCATTGACGCTATCGCCGGTGAAAATGACGGGCCCAGCCTGCCCGCTGGCGTTCAAGTAGAGGAGATCGGTCTCGGCACCGCCGTCGATGCTGTCGCCATCACCCGCCAGAACCGTGATCGTGTCGAAGCCCGCACCGGCATCGATCGAATCAGCGCCGTTGCCGGCCGAAATCGTGTCGCTCCCGGCACCAGAGGCAATGGTATCGTCATCGTCACCACTGACGATCGTGTCGCCTCCGTCGCCAGTGATGATGGAATCCGCACCGCTGCCGGTGGTGATGTTGAAGGTCTCGACGTTGTCGATCGTTGCAAGGGTATCGGCCCCGGCCCCAGCCGTCATGACGCTGGAAACGGTATCGCCCCAGACGAAGTCGACGTCGGTCAAGAGCGCACTCGCGTTGAGCGTCAGCGTATCGGTGCCGACGCCGCCGTCGATGCTGTCACCGCCGCTCACATCGGCGATGACACTGATACGGTCATTGCCATCTCCGGCATCGATCGAATCGGCGCCTTCGCCGGTCGAAATCGTATCGCCCCCGGTGCCGGTTGCGATTGAATCATCAAAATCGCCAGATGTTGAGATGTCGAAGCGCTCGACAGTGGTGAGGCTCGCCAGCGTGTCGGCGCCGGACGTCATGAGGCTGGTGCCCCCATCGACCCACGTGAAATCCACAGCTGCGGCTATGCCGGTCGCATCAAGCCGCGCAGTGTCCGTCCCGTCGCCACCATCAATGGTGTCGCCGCCACCTACGGCATCGGCAACCACCCGGATGTCATCGCTGCTCTCAAGCGCCGAGATCGAATCGGCACCCTCTAGACCGTAGATGGTGTCGGCAAAAGCCGTTCCTTGGAGGGTGTCGTCGTTGTTGCTGCCGTTGATAATTGCCATCGCGGTCGTCTTCCTTGTTTGGTGGGAGGCGAGCAAATTGCCGCACGTCGTCCTCAGCGCTAGACAACAATTATTGCGAGAGGATTAATGGCCGCATTACTACTCGATCTGCATCTACAGGTAGAACATTTTTGAATAGACCGCAAATCGTAGCCGGCTATGTGAATTTAACCGGTCACGATATGTAATTTATAAGGATATAATATAGAAAGAAGTCTTATATTTAGGAATAGATACAAACATTATATAACGATACATTTTGATTTTAAATCTACGCACAATCATGTCGTACAAATTGGACTGACATGGACGGGTGTCAAAATCCGGGGTTTGCACCGCAGAGAGCAGGCAAAGGCTGACGCATGCGACTGCCGAGCGCGCATGCCCGAGCGCGCGTGCCTCAGCGTCCGGCGCACATCCTGGGTGAAGCTGTCGGTGAAGGGCGCGGGAGCCCGAAAGGCAGGGGGAGCAAGAACCGCTCAGCCCCTTCCCGGATCAGGCCCCTGAATAGGCTTTGAGCGACAACCGGTCTGCGCGATCGAGGTGACCGCGCTCGATCGCCGGGCCTCGAAAAGCCCGTCGAACGCGTGATCGAGATACATCAACAAATGGGAGCGCAGACGCCTTTGCCGCGCCTCTCCAAGCGTGGCGCAGTGCGCGTCCGAGACGCAGATGGACTCCGGCGCACCACCTGTCGAAGCGGCATCCCTTACAGCGCGGGCGCCGGCAACGGTCTGAAACAGCGGTAAATGCCGTAAACGCATCCGCGATGGCGCACCCGACAGGATTCGAACCTGTGACCTCTGCCTTCGGAGCTGGTCTAAGGGCCTATCCGAATTGCACGATAGGGCACACCAGAGCACGATAACCAACTGAAATATATTGATTTTCAGAATCCGCTCTCCGAAGTCTCTATCCGAGAATACGCCTTGATTTCCGCACGCGTGCTTGCGTGGTGCTTACTCGAAATCGGGGCTTCCGAGGGACGGGAGCATGGCCAAACTGACCAAAAGGTTTGTAGAGACCGCCGAGCCACAGAGCAAAGGTCACGTCGTCTGGGACGACGAATTACCGGGCTTCGGTCTTCGCGTCTATCCCTCGGGCAAGCGCAGTTACATCGTCCAGTACCGCTCTCGTGGCCGTTCACGTCGCTACACGATCGGCCTTCATGGCGTCTGGGCACCCGAGACCGCGCGCCGTGAAGCCAAGGCCCTGCTCGGACAGGTCGCTCATGGCAGCGACCCTGCCGAAGAGCGCGAGGAAGACCGAAAGGCGCTGACCATCAAGCAACTCTGCGAACAGTACATTGCCGATATGGAGGCCGGCCTTATCTTGGGAAAAGGCGGCCGGCCGAAGAAGGACACCACCATCGCCACCGATGTCGGCCGTATCCGCAGGCACATCATTCCCCTCTTAGGGACACGACGTGTGCGGGACATCACCAAGCCGGACATGAACAATCTGATGAAGGACATCATCGCCGGCAAGACACGCGTGACCATGAAAACCGAAAAGCTGCGCGGCAAGGCCATCGTTCGCGGCGGTCGCGGAACCGCGATCCGGACTATGGGTCTGCTTGGCGGCATCTTCTCATACGCAGTCGAGGCTGGCGTGATCGAGCAGAATCCCACCCATGGGCTCCGCAAGCCAAAGTACCAGGTTCGCGATCGTCGCCTCAGCTAAGCTGAGTACCGTGCTTTGGGAGATATCCTTCGCCGGGCTCAGCAAAGCGACCGCTACAGAATACATGCCGAGATCCTCAGGCTCATTACGCTGACCGGCTGCCGGCGCGGAGAAATCGTCAACCTCAAATGGAGCGAGGTCGATCTTGAGGGCAACTGCCTGCGACTGGTCGACAGCAAGGAAGGCTCCTCAGTTTGCCCGGTGGGCCTTCCGGTCGTGGAACATCTGGAGAAGGAACGACCACACAGAACCGGAACGTACGTCTTTCCCGGCCATGGCTTCGACAACGCGGTTGGGAATTTTCCGCAGAGATGGAAGAAACTGTTCAAGGACACGCCGCTCTGGGATGTGACGCCTCACGTGCTGCGGCACAGTTTCGCGAGCATTGCCAACGACCTGGGCTTCACCGAGATCACAATCGCTGCGCTGATCGGGCACGCCAAAGGGTCGGTCACAAGCAAATACGTCCACACGCTCGACTCGACGCTGATCATGGCCGCGGACACCGTGTCAGGCTATGTAAAAGCGCTGCTCGAAGGTGCCGAATTTAGGCGGAACACCTACACGCTGGATCGGCAGTCCCGGCAAAATGCGATCGAGCTAATGCTCACCGAATCCAAGCTGGCCACGTAGATTATGGACCATGACCTAAAGCATCTCGACCCTAGTCTAGTCACTATTTTATATCGGCCTACAGAGCGCTTTGCCACGAAAGTGGGTTGAACTACAGCAGCGCGTAGCCGGTTCCTGACCTCCACGATAGCAGAACAGGGGCCTGCCCCGTCGGAACACTCGTTGACCACTTCACTTTTCGTAAATTGCTAGGACATTCACATCAGGGCCGTCCTTGAGCGTTCCGACGAGGCGAAGGCCGTGACCGACGACACGGCGAATTACCATGTATGCGAAGGCGCCAGTGAAGTAGCGGCCGCGGGACTCAAGATGAAGATGCACCGAGCGACCAGTCCCATCGAGCACCACGCGAAAATCGATCCACTCGATCCTTCCGTGCTCAGCAGAAGCCTCTTCGATAACTTCGGCGGCCCGGGCGGGCTCCGCGAGTTCGGTCAGGCTTAGCCAATAAGCTACCTTCCGGTCCCGATCATACGCTGGTAGCTCCCGGCCGGCCTTTCTCGCCAGATCCTGGAAAAGCCGCTGCACTTTGCCGTTCTCGAACTCGGCGGCCATCGGGATGAAGCGCAGCCCGGGCGGCAGGTCCATCAAACAGAGGGCTCGGGGCAGACTTTGGGCGAGGTGTCTGTCATGCCAGTCGAGAAGCGCGGTATGGTCGCCAACGAGCAGGCGCTCTGGATGCAGCAGCGAGTAGTAGACGATCAACTGTTCAAGCTGGCGATGCGACGTGCTGATCGGCTCGAGCACCAGTTCCTGCTCGCTCCCCAGTTTCGAACCTTTTGTCTTCTCCCGTTGCGCGCTGCCCTCGGCTTCAGCGGTGAACATACCGAAAAGACCGGACAAGCCACCACGCACCGTGCCCATGAAGCTCGTTTGGACGTCCTCGCTCTGCTCCTTGGTGAGACGAATGGTTCGCGCCCCGTCCTTGAATACCGGACGCACGATCGCATCGTAGAAGCGAGCGATGTTCTCGTCATCGATCACCAGTGGAATGTCCTTGACCCACAACCACGCCTTTCGAACCTGTTCAGTGATCTCGGCGTCGTTGCTCAAGTGTGTTGCCATGGTCCGACCCCTCAGCCTTTGCCCGCGCGCTCTTACTGCTCTCGAATATCGTCGCGAATGATCCTCATCAGATAGTCGCGTAGTCTCTCTGTATCCCGGCTGACGTTCTGGATGGAACTCGCATTGTATTGTTTGCTTCGGGCCATACTGGGACCTTGCCAAACTCGCCGAGGATAGCCGACGTTGCCGACGTACGGCCGATCTCGAGTTCGCGATGAAGACGCTCGATATGCAAGCTTACTTTGTGCGACATCTGTTCGCGCAACGCTTTCCAGACGCGGGCCGCCTATCCATCCTTTTCAATTAGCCAGGACGAAAAAGCTTAGTTTGCCGCGCAGCAAGCGAGTATTTCGTCATAGGAGAGTCTCTGCGAACTGGAGTCGCCTAAATCCCTGATTGTTCTAACTCGCAACGGCACACATACTTGCTATATGGGTGAACTCGGGCACGTTGCACGGATGGGGTATGGTCGGGGTCTCCCGCCTGCACCTTGCACCTAAAGGGCTGGTTTCACTTCGTGGCAAACCGGGCGGCGTAACAAAACGACCGGGAGAACCGGTGAGGGAGGGGGATCGTGGCTTCAGGCCTGAGCGGCTCAACAATAAAATCCTGGTTTCAATATCGCTGCGAGCGCAAGACGCGCTACGAGATTATGGATCCGAGCGATCTCGCCGCCGTTCCCGTCGCCAAAGATCAACGCGAACAACCCTGGGCGACGCTAGGCGTCGATTATGAGCAGCGCGTTGTCGCCCGTCTCGCTCGCGAAAAAACCGTGCTTCGTCCGGCCCATGGTGACGATGGCCTGTTAGAGCGCAATGCGACCGCCTTTCTCAAGGGTCTGGGCTCGGCTGATTATGCTGGACAGGTCAATCTGCGTCCCCGCACCCAACCCGAATTCATGCGCGGCGCCGACATCAAATTGCGTCGGAGCTTCGCCGATCTTGTCCGGCGTGAAGTCCGTTCGACGGGTTTGCATTTCACGGTTATCGACATCAAGGCGACGCGGGCAGCCCGCGCCTTCCACAAGACACAGGTCGCCTTCTACGTGTTGCTGTTGCGGGCGATGCTCGCCGAACTCGGCGTAGTCGGCACGGTCGAAGCGACGGGCGAAATCTGGCGAATTCCCGACGATGGCGACGCCGAGGGCGATGCTTGCGCAATCGAGACCTTCGCCCTCAACCCCTATCTTCGCCTGGTAGAGGATTTTTGCCAGACGATGCTTCCCACGATCGCCAGCAAGACCGTAGCACCGGGGCGCGACGACACCTTCTTCCATGTCTATTTCAAATGCGAGCAATGTGCCTATCTCCCACATTGCATCAACGCCGTGAGTCCCGCCCGGCCAGCCCGGTCTCGCGACGTCTCAGCTGTCGCAGGCCTCAGCCATGAGGCGAAGCGCACGCTACTCTCGATCGGTGTCGGTACTGTTGCAGGCCTTGCTGAACTCGGACCAGGCGTCGGCCGCATCGATGGCGCCGGCTGGTCGCTGTCGCGCCGCGCCGAACAGCTTGTGAGCCGCGCCCGGGCGCTGCGCGACGATAGCGTGCAGCCAGGACCAGAGCCTCATAGCTTCCTAATGCCGCCGCGCGCCGAAGCCGCCATCTATCTCGTTGCCGACAATGATCCGGTCGATGACACGCTCGTCGCGCTTGGTTACCGCTTTGTCGACGCGAGTGGCGTACGCGAGCATATCGAGGTCCTGCCGAGCGCCGATCGGAGGGCCGAAGCCGATGCGCTGGTATCGGTTTTCGGCCAGCTTATACGCGACCTGGAGGCGATCGACGCGCACAATGAGGCGGTCGGAAATCCCAGCGATCCGGCTAGTCTCTATGCGCATATCTTCCTCTATGAAACGACCGAGGCGCTGGCGCTGCAAAATGCTGTAAAGCGCCATCTCGAGGATCCGCGCGTGCGGGCTGGGCTGCTCCACATGGTACGCCTTTTCCCGCCGGACGAGGTGGTTCCTGAACCCGAATTTCGCGGCATGCAGCATATGCCAGCAACAGCCTTGCGCAGCGTCGTCGAACAACTGCTTTCGCTACCAGTCACCGTCTCCTACGATCTGCGGCAGGTCTCAGCAGCGCTCCATCGCGCGGGGCTGATCACGCAGGCATACCTTCCGGCGCCAGCGTTCGAGCGACCCTTCTCGTCACTGCTCGCGCTCGATGTCAGCCGCAATCTCCGGGAAGGGCGCGGCAAAGGCCCTGATGCCGATGCCATTCGCGCAGACGTGAGCGCACGACTCGCCACCACCCAGACGATCAGCGATTGGTTGCGGGCCGAGCATCAGCGCCGCGTTCTCGCCGGAGAGTCGCCGATGCTGCGCCTTAACAAGCAGCCCTTCCGTTTGCAGGCTACCTTCAATCCGCTTGATGCTGGCGACCTAGACGTGCTGCGCGCCTTCGAACTGCTTGAGAACCGATCCGGACTGCTGGGCACCATGATCCAGCTTGCTCGGCCGACGCGCGTGCGCCGCGATGCTGGCCGCGCAATCGGACCGATGCGTCTCCTCAATGTGAGCGAGAAGGGTCGCTACGCTTATTTGCTCTTTGCGATTCCACGCGAAGCCGAAGATAGCGATTTTTCCCCCGGTGGCTTCGGTCTGATCCTGAGCGATGGCGAGCCCGACCTCGTGCTCGAGCCTAGGCTCTGGTCGAGCATTGGCTGCGACCTTATGGATCCTTGGAGCCAGGATGCGCCCAATCTCGTAAGACTGCGCATGTTCCGGCCGACCTTCAACGGCCCGGTCTTTCAGGAGGTCAAACGGCGCGCTGGCCAAGACGGCTGGTGGCTAGACCAGAGTTTCGTCGACTTCAATTCGTCGAAGGCCGACGCTTTCCTCACCTTCCTGGGCGCGCAGGTGCAACCATGACGACGCGCGATGATATCTTGAGCTTTCTGCGCGATCCCGCAGCATTCGCCGCGACCGCCGCCGACCGCGATCTTTGGACCGAGGGTCTCGATGACTTCGCCAATCCCTCGATCGCTCGGACCGGAGACCGCCCCTTGCGCGCCGCACAAGAAGCGGCATGGCGTGGCCTTGCCGATCAGCGCGTTGGCCTGGTCCTAGGTCCACCGGGTACCGGCAAGACTCACCTCCTCTCTTGGCTCATCACCGGTTTTGGTGTGGTGCGCACGGCGCATCAGCGTCCCGCGCGCACCCTGGTCACGGCCTTCACCAAGAATGCTGTGGGCAATGTGCTAGACGCGGTCGCAAAGCGCCAAGCGCTTCATGACCAAGCAGCGCCTGACCCGATTTTCTATGGCGCACCTCCGAATGGCGGTCTCGCCGCCGGTGTCCAGTTGCTTGGGCGCGGCGACGAGGCCGATCTCGCCCAGGAAATCGCGAGCGGCCGAACCGTAATCGGCGCAACCATCTGGTCGCTCTACCGCCTGATTGCTTCGGGGATACTCCCTTCGGTGGACGGCCCGACCGCGGCCTTATTCGACTTGGTTTGTATCGACGAGGCGTCGCAGATGGTCCTCGGCCAAGGGCTAATGGCACTCGCCGGCATGGCACCGGGTTGCCGCGTCGTCGTCTCGGGCGACGATCAACAGTTGCCGCCGGTCCGCGCCATGCGCTCGACGCGCATCGACGATCGCGAGATGGGCGGATCGCTCTACGCCTTTCTGAAGTCGGCCCAGGCAGCTGAGTTCCCGCTCGAAGAGACCTTCCGGCTTAATGCGCCCTTGGCCCAGTTTCCTGAGCGCAAATTCTATCCCGGTTGCTATGTGTCGGCGGTGCCCAACGCACGGCTCGCGCTTCAGGCCAACTGGCGCGACGGACTTGACCTCGTTTCACGCCTCGCGCTCGATCCCGCCTTGCCGACCGTCGTGGTGGTGCACGACGGACCTGCGGCCGCCACTTCCAGCCCGTTCGAAGCGAACCTTGCCGCCAAGCTGACGGCTGATCTCGCTCACCGCATCGAAGGGCCAAACGGGGTTGTATCGCCAGACGAATTCTGGTCCGAGATCGCCGCGGTGGTGAGTCCTCACCGCGCGCATAACGCAGCCATCCGCGCGCTGTTGCCAGCGGCCCTTAAGCTCGATGCTTTCGTCGAGACAGTCGATCGCATCCAGGGCAAGGAGCGCGACGCGGTCATCCTGTCCTATTGCGTCGCGGATCCAGAATTTGCGCTTGCTGAGGCAGATTTCATCTTCTCGCCCGAACGGCTCAACGTCGCCTCGACCCGCGCCCGCACCAAGCTCGTTTTGATCATCAGCCGTCGCCTCCTCGAAGCCGCGCCGGCCGAGCAGGAGACGATGGACAAGGCCGAGTTGCTGCGCGAGTTCGTCTACTCCTGCAATCTAGTGACCGAGACGGTTCTCGACGGCCCCGCCGGTCGCCCCATTCGTACTCAGATCCGCGCGCGGGGGTTCAACGGCGATCCGCCCGAACTCGATCTAACGCCCGACGCTGAATCGGAGCAAGTCCTCCCGGAGATGACGCCGGCCCTCGAAGGACTGCTCGCGGCCATTCACCGCGCTGCCGCGACCAATACCTACGGTACAGCGACTTTAAGTCAGGTTCGCAGGGCGATGGCGCTTACCGCCGAGCCTTTCGCCGATGCGCGCCTCCTGCATTTGCTCGGCAACGTTTCGCTCGAGGAGCGCGAAGGACGCTTCGGCCGCTACTGGCAGGCCAAGCCGTTTGAAACCCCACGGCGGGTCTATGCGACCGACATCGACACGGTCCGCATGCGGATCGCAACGGTGATTCGCGAAGCACGTGCGGGCAAATACTGCTTTTACGACCGAGCGCGCGATCGTTTTGCCTGGATGTCTGAGCGCGGCGAAGACGTGCTGCTACCTGTCATCCAAGCACTGCAGTCCGAGGGGTTACTGACGCTTGGGGCCGCCGGAGGTGCCATGACGATCGCCATGTCCGTCGCGGAGCGCGTAGCTGAGGAGAACGCCTCCGACGAGCCGCTGACGCCACTTTCCGACGACGATTTTCGACTGCTCAACCGGCTTGAGGATATTGAAGCCGCGCGCATCAACTTCGGCATATTCGATTCTTGGACATCGACGGTATCGCTCGCACGCGACGCGCAGCGCTCGGCCGAGGACACGCTCGCTGCCCTTTCGCGTCTCGAGCTTAACGGCTATGTCATGCTAGCCGAAGATGCACGGGTGCGCAGCCGTATCGCTGAGATCGCGCGCGAACTCCGTCATGTAAAGCAGCGCTTCAAGACCGACGACGCTGCGGAGCGACCCTATTTAGTGCGCAATCTCAAGGTCGAATTGCGTGACCGCAACAAGCCGATCCGCAACCGGCCGCTTCGCCAAGTCTTCGATGAGGCGACTGCAGCGGCCAGCCTATCTCAGGCGCAAGCGCTCGAGGGCCTTTATCACGCACTTGCCGGGCTATGGGGAGAGCGCGCCGCGCTTGCCGATTTTCAGCGCAAGGGCCTGCTCGAGGGCCTCGAGGCTTGGCGCGGGGACGGAAGTCCGAGCCTCGCGATCGCGGCCGACACCGGATCGGGCAAGACCGAAGCCGCCGTGCTACCACTGATCGCCGGCGCGCTGGGCGATGCGCTCGAAGGCATTCTCGGAGTCCGCGCGGTTCTCGCCTATCCGCGTATCCGCCTCGCCACCAATCAGGCGCAGCGTCTTGCCGGGTATCTCGCGGCGTCGGCAAGTATTCCCAACCTGCCCCTTCTGACTCTGGGCCTCCAGGTCTCGGATGTCCCCGACAGTTTCGAAGCGATGCACGACCGCTATCGTGAGGCCTGGCGATCTACCGGTCTCAATAGCTTTGAGTTTCCCTTTTTTGCATGTCCTGCCTGCGGCTGTACCCTGCATCTCCGCGCCGGCGACGGCCATCAGGGCGCCGATGCGCTGGTCTGCACGTCCTGCGACTGGCGCTATGATGGCTGGATCGGCTCCAAGGCTCAGTTGCGCGACCGTCCGCCTTCTCTTTTCCTGCCGACAACTGACAGCCTCCATCAATGGCTGCACGATCCGCGCTACGGCGCGCTCTTTGGCGACGATCCGCGCTACGCGCCGCCTCGCGCGCTGCTTGCCGACGAGATACATCTCTATACCCATATCCACGGGGCCCAAGTCGGCCTTGCGCTGCGCCGCCTCGCCGGCCGCGCCGAGACCAGCGGGCGCGATACCCGACCGATGGTCGCGATCGGCATGAGCGCGACGATTTCGGATCCTGCAGAAGCGTGGGGCCGGCTCATCGATCGGAACGACGTTCGCACGATTCGTCCAGATCCCGCCGAACTCGAGGCGAATCCGCGCGGCCGCGAAGTCTTCTACTTCATCCAGCCCGAGGTGGAGTCGCGCGGGGCTGACATCGCCGGCGCGTCCACCACGATCCAGAGCTTGATGTGCATCGGCCATGGCATGCGGCGCCGGACCGGCATTGAGGGTGGCTATCGCGGTCTCGTCTTCTTCGATTCGATCGACAAGATGCGGCGGCTGCACGGCGCCTATACTGATGCTGAAGAGGGCAAGGAACTCGCGTCCTTGCGCATCTCCGATTTCGGCGACGATGCGAATGGTCAGCCGCAGACCGAATGCTGCAAAGAACCTATTGGCTGCGATCGCTTCGCCGATGGCGAATGCTGGTGGTTCGCCGCCAATGATGGAAGGCAGTGTGGCGCAGGTGGGACACGTGTGCCAGGCACCCCGCGTCGGGTCGCGCGCACGCCAATTTATTCCGGGACTAGCAGCGACGCCGAGGCCCTCGTCAAGAGCTCTGACATCGTTTTCGCCACTTCTTCACTCGAGGTAGGCTATGACGATCCCGACATTACCCTCGTCTATCAACATTATGCGCCGCAAAATCTCGCAAGCTTCATCCAGCGAAAAGGGCGGGGTGGACGCGGGGTCGACGATCGGCCGACAACAGCCGTCACGCTTTCCATCTATTCTCCGCGCGACAGCTGGTACTTCCGGCGGCCGGCGGAGATGATCTCGCCGGCGGGTTTCCGAATTCCGATCAACCCCGACAATTATTTCGTACGTCGTGGCCAAGCGCTCACCACGTTGCTCGACGGCCTCGCACGCAGCGTTGCGCGCGGCGGAGACTTTAGCCCCAGCACCGCGCCGACGCGGGAGATGCTGGTCGAGGCAGGTGCGCTCGTGGAAACAGTGCTCGGAAGCGGCATATGGGATGAGTTCGGCGTCGTCGATGCCGAAGGCTTCTGGGCGGCGGCAATGGCCGCACAGCCAAGCCTGAGACCCCGATATCTAAATGAGCTCCGACGTGGGTTGCGTTGGGCTCCAGACCTCCTTTTCGACACGATCAACCTGCCGGCGCTCTCGGTCCAAGGCCGAAATGTGGTCGGTGGCGGGAGCGAGGACATCGGCCTCGCGCTCACCACCATTGCGCCCGGCAACGCCACCCGCCGATACAATCCGTCGACCGTTCATTGGCGCCCGCCGGTCCATGGTCATGCGCCGTGGCTGACGACCAGCGACTATGATCAGGCCGAACGCCAGGAGCTTCGAGCCGACAGCGCGGCACTGCTCGCCGAACTGCCGGCCGATGCCCGGGATACACTCGCTGGCCTGCACAGCGACCTATGCCGGCCGATCGTTGCCACCCTTGAGCCGATGGGCTGGATGGCCGGCGCTCATTGGACCGCGGAGGTGGGCTTTGCACCCGGCCGCTATCCGCCGATCGCTCCACTCGACCCACACAGTATTCCACTGCGCCACGACAGCAACGCCAGCCTGCGTGGCTTCCTGCTCGTGACAGCCGACCCCACGCGCGCTCGCGAGATTACCGGGGCCAATGTACCCGGCATGGTCGATGTCAGTGCATTCACCGGTGACGACATCGCCGGCGCGGCCTCAGGGCTCAATGTCGCGCGCGTCTTCTGGGGCGTTGACGCGGAACTACGCTTTGATCGCCGCGGCGTCGACCCGGTGAGCCTCTCGCAGATTTTCGTCGATCCCGAAACGGAACGCCCGCTGCTGCATGGCTATCAGGTTACCACCGAGGGTCTACGCTTCACCGTCGACCGCCAAGCACTCGATCGCTGCGTCGACCAGATTACAACCGAATTCGCCGAGGGCGGGGGACAGCAGCGTTGGCACGAGGCGCAGTTTCTCCGCTACCTCATCGAAAGTCGCAGCCGCGCGATCGGGATCGCCGGCTACGACGCCCGACTCGGCGCGCACATCATCGCCGCCGCCGCCGCACATCCAACCTTCGCACCGCTTCTGCGACGGCTTGCCCGGTTTTGGTCGCCAGCCGCGCTCAAGACATTGTTCCAGACGGTGCGGGACCAACTGCTGAGCCAGCATCCGCTGATGACTGCGGCACGAGTAGAGCGTGCTGCCGACATACTCGGCATCGAAGCCTTTCACACCGTTCTTAGCGAAGCGGTCAGGGAAGTGCGCGACCCCAACGCCCTGCGGGCCTACCTCATATCGGTGATCCTCCACAGCCTCACGCTGCGGCTAAAGTTGCTAGTGACGCAGATCGGACAGGGTGACGAGCGGCAGTTGCTCGCCCATGTCAAGCTACCGTTGCAGTTCGGTGCCGACGCGGAAAGCAATATTACCATCTGTGAGGCAGGCGCATACGGCGACGGTACGATACGTGGCGTCGTCGACAACTGGCAGTCACTCGATGCGCTGGTAAGCTCGGGCTATCTTGGCACCTGTCCCAATGCCGACGAAGACCGGCTGGTGCACCGCTTCTGGTCGATGCCAAAGCGTCATGAAGCATGGCGCCAGGCGGATCCGCGGGACGTCACCGCGCTCGCAGCCATCGCCGCTGAACTCTCGCCAGAAGCCGAGAGCCTTCCGCCCGTGCTGGTTCGCGTCCTTTTTGCACAGGAGGCCATCGAAGCCGAGCCGTTCGCGCTCTACGACATCGCTGCAGAGATTGAGGATGTTCGCGTACGCGCTTTCGGCGACACGGATCAGCCAGTGCCTGGATGGGAACTGGCGGCTGCAGCGGTCGATGCCGCTGGCGCGGGCGCCGCGCCGGTACTGCATCGGCTGTTCGACGCCTATGACGCTCTGGATCCCAACGCTGAAGGTTCGCTGACGCCGGCGGCTCGACTCGCTGAACAGGTGTTTCGCTTGGCTGCGCCGCTTTGCGCCGACGGCTGCAGAAGTTGCGTGCACCAATCGAGCGACCTCATGAGCGACAGCCTTGTCGAGTCCAGCGTCAGCCGTTCGCTGCTGCAGCGCTTTCTTGCTAGCGTATCGTGATTCCGAGACGCTCGAGAACGTCATGGTCGGCCAGCCATTCGCGCACCTTCGGCGTCACCATCGCGAGCGTGGCTCGCTTGTCAGCGAGCGCATTGATGAAGTCACCCACCTCATCCTCGCCGATTACCGTCGCTCGCTCGGCCTGAAGCACGTCGTAGTCGTCAAACACCGCCTCGACCGCCGCTTGAAGCTGCGGTGCCGAACTGGCGTTCGACACTGACATGCCTTCGCGGCCGCAGGCGATCAACCGGCTCCCGAGATCGTTGGACACATTCATTGAGGTTAGCAACTCGCCCAAACCAATGAGGGGCTGGAATCGCTCACTTGCAAACGTTCGTAAATTGTCGCGGATCGATCGTTCAAGCGCGGCGACGGCTTGCTTGAGATCGTTGGAATATTCGAACACTGCCTCGCGTAGCGCCTCAGCGTCTTCCGCATTCTCGAGCGCCTTGCCGACCATCTGTGCACACCCGATCATCTCGTCGAGCGCCTCAGATTGATGCGGCTGTTTGCCGAAGTCGATGAGTTCTGCCGTCTGAATCAAGGCGGTCATTCGCTGCATTTGGTGGCTGGCATTGCTTAGTTCCTGGATTGCCTTCTCAAGCCGCTCGCCAAGTGTGCGACGCGATACCGCATTGGGAAGCTGCTCGAGTAGCGCCTCGGCTTCGACAAGGGCGTCGCTCATGCCGCTCCCCCGGATGCCGAGGATTTGGCGACAGCCAACTGCAAGGCTCGGCCGACTTGTTTTACATCGTCGAGCGAGCCACTGCCGCCCGCCTCCCGCACGCAATCGCGCGCGTGGTTACGGAGTTCTTCGACAGCGCGCTCTCCAGTCTGCGCGACGGTCAGTATGTCCTCAAGATCGCGCGCCGGTTGGCGTGCAAGCCACACCATACGCTTCAGCAAATTTGCTGGGAACTCCTCTTCCTCAAGCGCAACGATGAGATCCTCGACTCGCGCTCCCGCACCATCCTCGAGCTTCACCTTCAATCGCGCCTGCGCCTGTTTCCAAGCCTGCACCTTATCGGTCGCGGCATTCGGAAGTTGTTCGGCGATTCCCGATATGCAGCGGTCGAGCCGTCCCAGATGCGTCGCGACATCCTTACCGCGTAAGAGACCAGAGAGATTTTCACTGCGGCCCTTGATCTGGTTGAACTCGGTGCGCTCGATCTGAAGACGCTTATCGGTCCAAGATTGCGCGAGTTCGCATGCCTTGACGTATAGGTCCGGGAGCCCACCACTTTCATTGGGAACGGGATCGAACTTGCCGCTTCCGCTGAACCGCACAATCGCGCTGGCGATCTCGCTCGCGTCGACAAGCGCCGCACCACCACCAGTTCCGACACTGCTGTCGGCCAAATGAAGACTGACCATTGCACGTAGCTCAGTGCGTAGGCGATCATGGGAGCCTTTGGTCGCTGTCAGCCATTCTTGCCATGGCGCGCTCCGAGCGCTGAAGTCTGTCTCTGACGAACCCTCATCGCTCAGCACCGCGCAAATTTGCTCAGGGATAGGCGCCTCGACATGGGTGGCGCCGCGTAAATAGGCGCGCGCAAGCAGGATCTGAGTAAAGGACACGGCCGGCGACCAGCGCTGGCCGTCGGCAAGCAAGGGGATCTTCCTATCGAGAAAAGCCGCAATGCTCTTCTCTAGCCGCCTCATCATCGTCGCGAGGGTACGCCGGTTATATTCGACATCGTCCAGCTTCATGCTGGTGTCCTGCCTAAGCGACACGAATGCCTCGAGGCCGGTGCGTACCCAAGGCTCAGCAGGAAGGATGAAATAGGCGAGCGAACGCGTTGTCGTGCCTTGGAGCTTCACCATCTCGCGCGTGACGAGCTTTTTGAAGAGCGGCGGCGTCACGCCAATGGCGCGCGGATCTATCTGCTCAGTGATTGCGTAGAGGATCTCATTCCACCTATTGCCATTCTCAATGCTGCCGCTGGCCGTCCAACTGCGGATCTGCTCACGCAGTTGGTCGAGTTCGCTCTTGGTCGGCATCAACCTTTTGGGCTTGGGCGCACCGACGATCGTCCGTGTGGGGCGCGGAGAGATGCCGGGGCGGACCGCGATAGCCTGTGTCAACGGCGTCTCCTCATCGGCCTTCGCTTCTTCCGCGGGATCAATGATGGATTGCGCGATTATGACCGGCGCCACTTTGGATTGAGTATTGCCGCCTGCCGCATTTCCGCCAATCCACGGCAACCCGAACGCCTCATAGACTGCGCGCCGTGTGCCCGCGAACGTTAGATGCCCGTTGACCGATTCGGTATCCGTCCGATTGGGATTGGCCCAGTAGGTGAGCACGCGCCGCATGCGTGCACGCTCTGCTGGTGCCTCGATCTTATTGTCGATGATCTGCTCGAGCCGAGGCACAAGCGCGAGGTCGGAGCGCCGATCAGCACGGAAGGCATCGGATTCGATGAAGCTTTCCGGATAGCTGCCGGCCGCCAGGCTGTCGGGTTGCAGCAAATTGGGGTTTAGAATTGCCTGGAGGATGCCACGCGGCGTTTTCCAGGTCTGGCCGTTGTCATTCTCTTTCAGCGCCTCGAAGAACCGATCGAACCCGTGCTCGGTGAATGGGAAGAGGCCAATGCCTCCCTCCTCGCCGAAAATGTCGAAGCAGCTTTCCTGGCGCGGGCAAGTGCTGCACCGATTGGGCGGATCGATCTCTCTCCCCTCCCGCACTTCGCCGAGCCAGACGTTGAGTGCGGCGGGTCCGGCACGGACTGCAGCCAGATAGCGCACAGCAAATTGACGGCGCGTCCCAACTTCGCGCAGCGTTGCCACATCCTGCAGGCCATCCGTAGCATGGCCGAGCCGCACCTCATGAGTAATGCGCTGGCGATAATTGCCTTGAAGCTTGTCGTAGTAGGCCGGCGTCACGCCGACTACCGAGATCAACGGGCAAACCGGCTTCTCGCTCGCCTCGCCCCGCGCTGAAGCGTTGAACACCAGCACATCGATCAGGCTGTCGTCGAGGCCCTCCCAACTGGTAATGTCCTCGAGCAGCAACACCAGGCGTTGGCCGCGCTCGGCGAGCGCCTCCCGGACCTGCCGGAATAGAGTCTTCAGGCCCTGCGCCGATACGCCGAGCACATTCTGGATCGCGTCATTGCGTCGTAGGTTCAGCGTCTTGATCAGCGACAGGCTATTGGGAAACTGGTCACGATGCTCTTCGGCAAGCTCATCGGGGAGCCACTGCTGATCACGGAACGCTTGGATCGTGTCGGACTCTCGCGCAAGCCGGCGCGCTAGATCTCGACAACGCGGGATCGATGCGTCCCCAAGTATCGGACGGCAAAGATCACCCAGGTCTTGGATGTCAAATAAGTCGAACGACGCTGTCGCAGAATTACGCTCGCCGCCCGCGCCCTCGAGCAGATTGAGAATGCGCGACGGCGCCTTCCAGCCGGTCCGGATTGCTGGGTGCGCGAGCAATTCAGCAGGTGAAAATTGCTTGCACCAGCCTTCGTCCGGAAGCGGCGTGTCGAAGTGGCCAGGTTCAAGCGTATTGGCCAGAGTGCTCAGGAAAATGTTGGCGCGCCCTTGCAGGGTCGCTTTCTGGCGCTGGCCGAGGTTATCGAACAGTGGCGCGAACTCACTCGGCAGACGGTCGCGCAACTGCCGGAGCGCGCCTTCAAGACTGCCGTCCGCACGCCGGAGCAGTAGTTTGATATCACCAGTATGAGGCCAGTTGACCGAAAGCCATCGGATTAGATGCGACTTGCCCGAACCGGGCTCGCCTTGCACGACACAGAACGCGTGCTGCCGCGTCGGATCGGCTAGCACCTCAAGGATCGCATGCTCGTCCTGTCCCGAGAACTCGCCGGCATCGAAGCCTTCAATTGGCGTGTGAGTGGCAAGGAAAATAGCGTCGTCGCCCTCGAGTGCTTCGGTCACGAAGATCGCGCGCGCGTCCTCGGCGCGCCAACAGGCGGCAACCGGTGCGTTCATGAAGCCTCTCCGGGAAAGAGGATGACGGTAGTAAACGCATCTATCGTGTGGGCGCTATCCTCGCTCAATCGCACTCGCTCTGCGGCGTCGCCACTCGGCACCAGTTGTAAGGTATGGTCATCATGAAGATCGCGTAGCGCCGCGCTCAAAAGAGGCGAGAGCCGCCCGCTGGTGGAATCATACCCCATGCGCTGACAAGCCTGTAAGAACAGCCGGCCCCGATCAAGATAGGGCATTCGTTGAGTAAGCAGTTCAAGGAATTCCTTGGCGGGCAGCTTCGCACCGGCCACAAAACCCGAGCGTCCCAATTCGCGCGCGATTCGTGCGGCGGGCGACGGGAAATCAGGTGCATTATGGTCATGGGGCATGGTGATGCCGAGCCCCATAAACATCAGCCAGCGGCGCCACGCGACCGCTTTGGTAGTGTTCATTTCCTTGCCTGCGAGGCCTTCATTGGCCTTATCGGCAAATTCCTCGCGACCACTCTGATAAATCCACTCAAGACCGCCCTGGCGATCACTTTCGGCAACGATCCAAGCGAAGCCTTCGAGGATGGTGGTGTCGGCATCGCCACTCTCCAGCGCCACGAGGCGGTCATGCACGAGATCAGCGAAGCCTATGAAATCTTGCGGAGCGCTGACAGACAGTGTGACCTGATCGCGGCTGCTCTCAACGAGGTTAAGGCTGAGGGCAGCATTGTGCGCGTCCGCCGCAAGGGTTGCCTTCGCTTTCACTTCATCGCCATCGCGCTTGAAGCCTGGATTGAGCAGACCATCATAGGTGGCCCGCGGCAACGTACCGCCCAAGGCCGACAGACCGGCGACCAACGACCAAACGCGTTCAGGCGTACCCTGCGGGCTGGAAAGCAGCGTCATCCGCCAGCACCCTCACCGCCAGCGAGCCCCAGTACCTGATCCTCAGCATAAGGGGCATAGCGCGATATTGTCTGATCGAGTCGGCGGCCGCGCAAGACACGCTCGGGTCGCGCAACAACCAGTAGGGGCGCGTCGATTTTGCTGCGCATGTCGCTAATCCGATCGAGCATTGCCTCGGCTTGAAAAAGATCCGCCGGCATAAGTATTGCCGACGTCATATTGGCCAATTGATTATCCCCTAACCACTCCCGCTCATCGAGCACGAGTCCCAATCTTGTTCCAGAATGCACCATAAACTCGGCGGCTTGTGACGCCAAGTCTTGCGGGACGACAATCTGCTCTACACCGGCCCCGGTCAGCGTTTTGATCAGACTAGGAAGACCGCGCTCAAAATCGGGATCCAGCGGCGTCACTAGCAACACGTCTACGGGAAGATTGCCACGCCGAGGAAAGGCATCAGGCCACCGCTTTTCCAACCCCGCCGCGGCCAGATGAACGGGCGGATTGACGTTATTCCTGCGGCAGGCGGGACAACGACCGCAAGGGGTGGTGAAGGACCGCGGTTCGATAATCTCAAAAGCGGTGCGCGTAACGCATACCCGATCTGGACGGCGCATTACTGCAACGAAAGTGTCGAGGTCGGCTCGGGCTTCGGCAAGTTCGGCATCGCGGAAATCGCTTATCTGCGCCCATATGTTATCGTCGACGCCGCTCAGAGCGCGGGGATCTCTGACCTCGATTTCCCAGGAGAATTCGGGTTGATCGCCTTCAGTTGGGATCGACAACACGCGCAGCACGCCAGCCCTCTGCATCAGAGTCAGCAAGTTCATGTTCCAACCGCGATTCCAATCGCCAGCGGTCGGTCGCAATCCTTCGCGAAATGCATCGAGGTCGAGAGTCATCTGCATATATTCGTCGGCATAACCCTGGTTAGATGCGGCCTTCAGCAGCGCCGCCCAGCGCTGTTCGGCCAACTCGCGTGTCAGCCATCCCGAGGTTGCTAGGCTGTAAGCCTGTTTGACATCACTTTGGGCAGGCCCCTCGACGAACAGACAGGCCGCGAATCCTTGGCCATTATCGCGAGAGGCACGGCCAATCTCCTGATACCAACGCGCGGGACCTTCGGGCAGGCAAGCGTGGATCACAGAGCGGACATCGGCCTTGTCTATGCCCAATCCAAACGCTGATGTGGCAACGACGATATCGATCCGGTCCTTCGCCCAATCCTCGACAATGCGGCGGCGGTCCTGCGAACTGGTGTCTCCCGTGAACAGTGCTGCACGCTTATAGCCGTGATCGGCATCCATAAGGCGCGCGTAGAGCGCACCAGCGTCAGCAATCTGCGTCGTATAAATGATCAATGGGCGCGGCGCCCGGTCAACGAGATAGTCGAGCGCAGTTTCGCGCTGGCTTTCCCACTTATAATGCGCGACGACGACATCATGCTCATAGCGCGGTAGCCTTGCGTCAACTTCGAGCCAGGCTCCATCAAGGCTCCAGCCGGATCTTAACAGCCTGCGCGCGCTATCCGGTAGAGTTGCGGACAGCAGAACCGCACGGATTTCAGGGTTAGCAATCCTTAGTCGTGCAAGCAGAGCAGGCAGCCGTTGAAAATCGGGACGAAAACTGCGCCCCCAACTCTCGACGATATGAGCTTCATCGATAAAGATATGACTGAGGCGCGCGTCTAGTCCGTATTCGACCGAATGCGGGCTGGCTGCCTCGACCAGATATTGCAGGATAGAATTGCTAAGTGCTTTCTCCGGAGAGAGAAGCAAGATGGGCACCTGTCCACGCCGGAAGTCGTTGATGATCGCCTCTGAGTCGGCGGGTGGCGTATCTCCTGTCAGCGCTTTGCTGCGCTCGAGACCCCGCATTCCGGACAAGGTGCGCTCATGGTCTAGTGCGAGTGCGATCGTCGGGGTTATCACGATCGAGCAAGCGCCCGATTGAATCTCGCGCTCGTAATTGGCGGCGATCTGAAACAGGAGACTTTTGCCTGATCCGGTTGGCATACTGACTAACAAGCCAGAGCCTGGCGGTTGAGTTAGCAGTGCCCGCGTCGCCGCCTTTTGCGTCATCGTCCGATAGCGGGAATGATTGGTCAGCCGCAGCAAGACGCCATCGGGCGACGCAGGCTCGTAAGCCTGCCGCGGAGCCGGGTCAAACTTCAAGGCGGCGCCAAGACCATTGAGGTCATGTGCGTCTTCTTCGTCGATAATCCGCAGCGAACGATTCGAATTGGTTCGTGCGAGACCAAAGCGCGAGAGTAGAGCGAACTCGTCGAGCGTGAGCGGTCGATCAAGGTCAGACAGGTCAATTCTTCCGCCTCTAAAACGAATCAATGAGCGAATGAGCGCAAGGCGATCGGCCGCTCTCGTGGCCGACGCCAGTGCGTGGATACATCGCGCGATTGAGTTTTCCACCCAACCCGGTTCGTGCTGCAGGTCGCCGCCGTGATTCACCCGACCGTATGCTGGTGACAAAATCGAAGCGCCCCCTATGCCTCTGGCGGATCGTATCTGACACGGCCGTCAAAGGAACATCAAGTGCAACAGTAGCTTTCATGCAGATACACAATGACACGCGGCACCTAACCAGGGTCTTTCTCAATATGCATGAAGAGCAACCACATGGATCGGCAAGCATCCTGGCTGGGGGAGATCAACTCTGGCTCTACCGAATATTGCGCGCTGGACGCTTGCAATATACGATACCGAGAGAAAGTCCATCCGGCACACTGGGTCGCAATTGACTATGACTGCCTCAGTCGAGATCTCCAATCGAAACTTCCGCCCTTGGCTGAGCAAGAGATCAAGAGAGGTCGTGCGGATTTCTCTCAGGTTAGGCGGGCAGAATACCGAGTCGGCGATCGCGCGATCGCAGCCACGCAAGAATGGGTAAAGCTGCGAGCACCATCCAAGCTTTTCCAACAACCTGTCCGGCCAAAAACTCCAGCGAACCGAAAGCGAGCCAGAGAAACACCATGCTGTCAACGACAAGGCCCACGATGCTGCTTGCAACGACCGCGCGGACAAAACGTCGACGCTGCAATGGAGTATAGACTGCCATATCCGCGAACTCGGACAGTAGAAAAGCAACTGTGGAAGCGACGACAAGAGCGGGAGGCGCAAAGCTCGCGGAAAGCAATGCACCAAGGACAATTGCGACGATGGACCAGTTGAGCCCAAGCCGTCGTTGCACAAGATCACGTAGTGTCAATGCAAGGCCGACCGTCAAAACGCCACTTGGCGCGTCAAGTCCGGGCGCCACAGGGATCAAGCAAGGACCGTCGGGGATGCACGTCGTCCCTACATTCCCGATGAGCCAGTTCGAGAGGGGGATTGATCCGACGAAGCACAAAAAATAGGCGATGCCTTCCAGCTTGCGAATACGGTCTATTTCAGCCATTTGGGACGCCCGCTTTTGATTGTGGGTCGGCGACGAAACGCAGATAACCTTGAGCGCGCAACTCGCAGGCCGGACATGTTCCGCATCCGCGTCCCCAGTCATGAAGAGTGCGTTCGCCTTGATAGCAAGTGTGACTCTCCGCACGGATGAGATCGACCAGCATGTCCCCACCCAGACGGTGGGATAAGCGCCAGGTCTCGGCCTTGTCGATCCACATCAGGGGTGTGTGGACCACGAAGCGGGTGTCCATACCGAGGTTGAGTGCCAGTTGCAGCGCCTTCATCGTGTCATCACGACAGTCGGGATAACCGGAAAAATCCGTCTCGCACACGCCAGTGACGATATGCTTGGCGCCGCGGCGGTATGCTATCGCGGCCGCGAAGGTCATGAACAGCAGGTTGCGGCCCGGCACGAACGTGTTAGGGAGCCCATTCTCCTGCATTTCGATCCCGACGTCCCTGGTGAGCGATGTTTCGCTCACCTGGCCGAGTACGGCGAGATCAATGAGATGATCTTCTGCAAGCTTGGGGCCCCATTGCGGGAAACGCTTTCGAAGGGCCTCGAGAACCACCGGCCGGGTATCGAGTTCGACGCGATGACGCTGTCGATAGTCAAAGCCGACAGTTTCCACGCGTTCGAAGCGATCGAGCGCCCATGCAAGGCAGGTCGTGGAATCCTGACCTCCGGAAAATAGGACGATCGCGTCGCCGTCATTCATGATGCACCCCCTTAGCCTTCGTATTCCGCCCAGCAATTCGGCGTCTCAAACACCTTTACCGAACTGGTTTGCGGAAGAATCGGCTTAACTCGGTCCCAGATCCAAGCCGCGATATTCTCGGCCGTTGGGTTTTCAAGACCCTCGATATCGTTGAGACAATAGTGATCAAGTCGTTCCAGCAGAGGACCGAATGCGGCCTCTACGTCGAAGAAATCGATAACGAAGCCCGAGCGAGGATCGACGGGGCCTTCAAGTCGCAGTTCGACCCGATAGGAATGTCCGTGCATCCGATGACAACGATGTGTCTCGGGTACGTTGGGCAGTCGATGAGCTGCCTCGAAGGTGAAGGCCTGGGTGATCTTCATCGGATTCCTAACTGCTTGTGCGTCTGAAGACTGAGTTGCCACCGCGGATTAGCCAGGCAGTACGCCACCGCCGCCTGTGTGTTGCGGGCGACGTCCGGTCCGTCCATTGGCTGGAGCAGGAAATGATCGAAAGCGAGTGCCTCGAACCGTTCCGGCTCGGCTCCGGCTTGTGGAAAGACCAGCTTGAGTTCGTTGCCGCGCAAAAGTTCTAGCGGAGCGCCGGCTTTCGGACTGACGCTAATCCAGTCGATACCGTCGGGCGGCGTCAGTGTACCATTGGTCTCGATTGCGATCTCGAAGCCCTCGCTATGCAGGGCTTCGACCAGCGGCGCATCAATCTGAAGCAGTGGCTCGCCGCCGGTCAGCACCACGAAACGGTGTTGGCCATGCGCAGATTGCCATTTCAGGGCTACTGCCTCGGCAAGTTCAGGTGCTGTTACAAATCGACCACCACCGTCACCATCAACTCCGACAAAATCCGTATCGCAGAACTGGCAGACAGCCTTCGGTCGATCGGCCTCACGCCCTGACCAGAGATTGCAACCCGCAAAGCGGCAAAAAACTGCCGCTCGTCCGGCGTGTCGGCCTTCGCCCTGCAAGGTGCAGAACATTTCCTTGACAGCGTAGGCCACCGTTCAACTCACCTCCTCGTTGCGTGGAATGGCGCGCCGCAGTTCCTGGACGAGGTGCAACGATAGCTGCCTGATATCGGCGGGGACGTTCTGCAGGCCGTTCCAGCGACGACGCTCGTCTCCGAACGCCCATTCCCCTGAACTCCAGGCCGTTCGACCCTTCAGATGCCGCAATCCCCGAGCGAAGGCATCGCGATCTTCGGCACCGGTCAGAACGTGCACTGTCTCCATTACGTAACCCATCGCGATGATACCGGCGCCATGCACCAACCGGGATGTTTTCGGCGTCTTGTCCTCCCAATCCTCGGAAAAGACATGTCTGACCGCATGGAAGAACTCACTGACGAAATTGACGCCACGATCGAGCAGCAATCGGTCATCGTCAGCGTAAAGACGCAGTACGCCGTCGCTTATGGAGTTCATGAGCAATCGCTGAATGACAGTGTCTCGAATTATGCCTTTCGGGTTCGTCTGCTGCTTGATCATGCCCCGCAGCGCCGAGCCTTCCCGGTAATTCAGCGCCTCCGTCATCAATGCAGCTTGGCTGCGATTAGACATTCGCGGAGGCAGGTCGCTTACCTGAGGCAGCAACTCGTAGACCAGCGCCTTAGGTAGCGGACGCGTGTTATTGATAAGGATGAATTGCTTTTGTAGCTCTTCAAGACAATCGCAGATAAAACCCGAAACCAGGACTTCAAAATCGCTCCCATGCAAATCCCTCAGGGCGGTGAAGCGCTGCTGACCATCGACGATCCATCCCGGCGCACCATTTGATACGTCGATCGCCAACCGCCCGAACCGGCCCTCAACGCCATCATGTGACGGGCCTGACTCCAGGCTTGCTGAATGCGTGAATGCAACAATGATCGGGTTGGGCAGGATTGCTCCGGGCTTTTCAAGATAATCACGGATTTCCCGAATATGACCGGCAATCTGCGGACGCTGGAAGCCGCGCAGAGTACCGGAATCGTCCCGTCCTGCTCGCTCGATGCGGGCAAAACGTTCGACGTCCCGAGCACGCGCGGCGAAAGTGAAAACGGGGAGGCTCTCGCTCTGGCGCGGCGCGACAACGTCAAAATGGAGAATATGCGGGGAACTCATACCGCGTCCGCCCGGAAATCCTGCAAATGCTTATAAAAGACATGCAAATTGTGCATTCCTCGCCTTTTGTTTCGATTTGAGTTTCTGAAGATCAGCGCTTCGACGCCGCCTTCGCGACAAACGCGACAATCGCAACCTTCCCATGGCCGATCCTGGAGCGTCTGCGCGTAAATGCGGCGCTGCCGATCAAGCGCTTGTACCCGCTTGGATGGAGAGGCCTCGTCATTCCAATTGAGTTTCTCCCAATAGGCCATCACCGCATCGAGAGCATCTTCAACGTCGATCTCGCGGCAGGCCAAACGCCGGACGCCGTTAAGCGCCGTAGCTTCAAGTTGGCGGGCTTCTTCCTGATCCAAGCGACCCTGCAACGCTTTGACCTTTAGCCGATTGTTCTCAGTCGCCTGCGGAATACGGATTGCGGTGTAATAAGAAAGCTCGCCAGCTTTACTGCGTGCCCAGTAATTCTTGCGGGAGTCCTTGAACGCGCGAACCAGCGGTGATGTCGTATCAAAACTGGTGACGCCATATCGCTCGAGATCGGCGAGGTGTTCGATCTTGCCAAAGCCGAGAAGATGCAGCCGAACCTGCTTTGGCAGCACCTCACGAATCGCCGCCAGGGCGCGTCTTATCTGCTCGATTCTGAGCGGAACTGTGCCACCGATTGCCAGATAGACATAACCCATCTTGGCAAGGTTGAGCGCCGCCTGAGCCATGCTCGGCGCTGACCATCCCTGGATCACACCCATGGGAACGAAGCGACGTCCAAGAGACTTGGCTTCGCGCAGGAACTCTGCTGCATTCTGTTGAGTAATCTCGAAGCGGATGCGGATATCCTCCGGGATTTCCTTCTCTGATCGCTCCGCATCCTGATCATCGAAATCGAAGATAAGATGATCCGGCGAACAACCATGGCTGAAGTCGCCGTCACCGTAGAACTCGACCGTATCCTGGGCGCGATACGGGGGTTCGGGCATATTACGGTAGGTGAACGCACCGCAATCGCCCATCATCATGCTGTCTGGAAATTGCTCGCGCGAGTAGCGCAGGAAGCGTCGGGCCCCTTCGCGCCTGAACCGCATCAATTGAGCTTCTGTGTATTTTCCCGGAATCAGCGCGTCGCCAACAATACCGCGAGAAACGAGGATACCGTCGTAAGGGGAGGTATCGAGGAACTCGTGTGGGAACTGGTCGTCACGATGTATCGTTCGTCCTGCTCCGTTACGATCAGCAATGAAATCGTAGGCGGGATCGACAAAATCGAGACTATCGGCAAATACGAACTTCATTACGCGACCTTCGCCATAGAATGTGCGTGATCGAGACGTGCCAACTGGTCGGAAAGCAGCCTGATGTCACGGCCGACGTTCTGGATGTCATTCCAGTCACGGTCGATGTCCGGCCAACGCCCACTAGTCCAGCAACAGTAGGGCGCAATGCGAAAGAGCGCTTCTTGGGCATGACGGCGCATATCTCCGTTGCCAGGCGCGCGCGCCATCACACGATCCATCAGAAAGCCCATCGCCTCTATGCCGGCAGAATGCATCAGTCGACTTTGGGTCGGCCGCTTGCCCCACGCTTCAGGAAACACCTCGGCGACCGCCCCCCAGAACGCATTCAACAGACGAACCATAGCCGCGCAATCCGCGTCCTGCGAAGAAGAAGCCTTGTATGGAGCCAAAACTCCCAAGGGGCTGCTGATGCTGTTGCGCACCATCTTGATCAGCGCGGTGTCGACAATGACAGCGTCCGCATTTTCGTCCGAAACGCGGCTAACGAGGCCACGAAAGGGCGAATCCGGCGCGGTTGCGAGCAGATTGACGATCGCACTGGGGATGCGGCGAGGCGCCAGATCGCGGGGGAGCGCAACTTCGACTTCCGGAAGCAGTTCGTTAATCAGTCGCGGCGGCAGTGGGCGTGCCTTATTGACCAGGATGAACTGCTCACGGTGAACGGCCAGTTCCTCGGAAACGAAGGCGACGACGGGAACAGGGAAGCTCTTGTTCTTTGCCTCAGCAAGGGCAATCGAGCGCTGTTGACCATCGACAATCCAGGCCGCCTTGCTTCCATCTTCCGGAATAGGAACGCGCAAGGTGCCTGATTGGGAAGCGCCAACGTCGCCTTCCGGCTTGCTGCCCCTGCTCTGGGTAAAAACTGCTTGCGGGGAAATCGCCAGGATGATCGCGTTTGGGAAAAGGACTGCACCCTGATCGAGAAACTCGACGATGGACCGGACATGGTTGCGGATCTGCTTGCGCTGGAAACCGTGCAGCGAGCCATCAGAGTTTCGGTGTATCCTGCTGATCTCGGCGATGCGCAGCAAATCTGCGCCAGGCACGAAGAACGAATAAATATCGATCCCATCGGCCTGCTGCGTACGCAATGCGCGGACGGTCAACATCGATGCCTGATCATGCCTGCCAACTCTCATACAAGCCCCCCTTCACCTGTTGCCTCACGATAAAGACGCGAAAAGCGAGCCTGCTCACAGGCAACCCCCTCACGGTCGCGGAGCACACGAAGCAAGCGCCCGATCCCCTTTGTCCGCGGCAGGTGTTGCTGGATAAGAGCCAGGATATCCTCGTCCCGGAGACGTTGCCGTTGCCGCTGTACTGGGGCCTTTTTCCTGGAAAGCGTCGATATAACCCAATCACGATGGGCTGCCGCATCACCGTCAGGGCGCTCCTCCAGGCCCGATTGGACGAAATGCAGTAACGCTCGCTGAGAGAAGTCGGCCCGGGTCCCAGGCAAGATGGCCTGAAGACGCTCATCATAGGGCAACAAACTCGGTGAAACCCTGGATGGCAAAATCGACTTAAGATTGGCGCCAACAATGCGTAATCTGGCGATGACTGAATTCGACAGGGTATCTAAGCTTGATGCCAGCATTCGCGCGTAGGACTGGCTGAGTGCCATGACTACACACCCAGAGTCTTTGTCCGAAAATACATGTGTCATAGGCGTGGAATACGGCCCGTGACTGACTGCAGACCACCAGGATGCGGGATCGAAGCGGTCATCGATGCGCGCCACAATGCTTTCCGGCCCCTTTCCGCTTACGGTTACGCCATAGGCGGGAATGGAGCGCTCAATGGCTACAAGCCCAAGACCGGCAGAAATCGCGTACAGCGGCGCTTCTGATATCTGCGAAGCCCGAAGCGCCAACTGGAATCCGCGGCCGCCATAAAGTTCACCTGCGCGGCTAGCGACTGGGAGCGAATGTAGCCGTTCAATCCATGTAGTTTCCAGACAGTACTGGTCTAAGATAGGAAGAGAAACTGCTCGCGCATTCAGGCTGGGATGCACCTTCTTTCGACTGGAACACGGGACCAAAAGTGCACAGATCGCACCCTGAGTCGCCCGTGAATGCTCACCCTTTTGCATAAACCGTTCCGTTGGCCACATTCGTTGGGTTTGTCTCGCATTTTCCGGCACTTGTAGCCGAAAGCGGCCGCCTACACGGATTGTGAAAGCTGTCCGCAACAAACAGCTACGGCAAAATATTCATTATGTCAATTTCTTAGAAGCACTTTTTGGCAGAAACCCGCTATTCCGCACATCGCAGTTTTCACTTACGAATTGGATGTGTGACTGCAAATAACTGCATGGCAATCAGACGCAGTTTCGTGCGCGAGTTTCAGTCTCGAGCCGGTTGACGGGGCGACGAAAAGCGGGCGCATCGCGGATGCAGGCGCGGGCTAATTGCATGGCACTGGTTCGGACATGGCAAGAACGCAGCAACTGAGGTCTTGTCTGGTCTCGCGAATGTGCTTCGGGCAATAACGCAGCGGATCTCTCCATAAGCGTTTCGCGCGGCCTGCTTTTATGTCGTCACTTTCGATCGAGGCCCTTCGCTTGATCGGCACACGGCATCAAAAAGCCAGTGAGATCCTCAAGAACTGGCGCAAGAGGTCCTGGATCAACCGCAACATCCTCGACAAAGGCGCGCCATTGCTTCTGTTTCTGTTCGTCCGCTGCGAATGCCGGCGTGAGCGCATCGGGCAGATCGGTCGGTATCGCCGTCTTTCGCCGCGCGAAGGTCGCGGCAATCGCCTGTGCGAGCCTATCATCATCGAAGGTGAACGATCGGCTGAGGATCCAGATGTCGTAGAAGTCCTTCATCCGGCTGTTCGCCCGCCCAAGCGCCACCATCGCCTGGAATTTCTCGGCGATGACTGCCTCTCGCGCATAGGCGCGCAGCCTCGGCGCGGGGAGATCGAGCATGACGGGGTAGTCGACGACTTCCGCCCCAGGCTCCACCGCATCGCCAAAGCCGATGTCGATTGTCAGATTGATCCGGGCGCCGCCGACCGAAGCGATCGCACGCAACCGGAGACCGCCATAGTCGAGTTCTTCGCGAATACGATCGACACGCAGCTTGTCCGGATCGAACACGACGCCGTCTTCGACATCCCGCGACAGGATGTCCCGGAACGTCGTCAGCATCGCGTCTTCGCTCGGGGTCGCCGAATCCCAGCAGATCGAGATCGCGCGTCCCGCGGTGCGGATCGTCGAACCAACTCATCATGAGCATGGCGCCTTTCAGCACGAAGCGGTCGGCATGCGGTGACTGGCTGAGCCGGAACAGAAGGCGTTCCAGCGCGAAGCGCGTGAGCACCAGATCGAAGCTCTGTCCGTTCGCCTTGGAGAGGTTGAGAAGCCGGGCGCGCACCGAGGCGCCGATATTCTTGATCTCCTTAGCCATTGGCGGTGAGCGCCTCCAGATAGGGGCGGATCACCGTGCCAACCCCGCCTGTATCCGCCGCCCTCGCGATCTCTGCCGGCGTGGCTTTGCGTTGGCGCAGAGCCTCTTGCAGGCCTTCGAGCGCGACGGCGAGACCGATCTTGCCGCGATGGCGGAAGCAGTCCGCGATAGTCTTTGCCACGCCGAACACCTTTACCGATACGCCTTCGATCACATGGGTTTCGACACTGTCGGTAAGCAGATCGTCCGAGAAACGCAGCACACGTATCGGCATGTCGCTCGGCTTTGGGGTCCAGTCGTTCCGGCCGATCGCCATCCACACCTTCTTGGGAAGCTGATCCGTGATTCCGTGAAAGGCGAGTGCCGAGACGAGGCAGATCACGCCCTTGGGGAAACGCTTGGCCGCCTCGGCAAGGCTGTGGTTAGCATCGAGTTCTGCATCAGGAAGCTGGTAGAGCCCGCGCGCCAGGCGGATGACCTCACCATCCTTCTCCATGCGGCTGACGGTTGCGGCGGTCACACCGGCATTCCTGAGTTCTGCAAGGCGCAGAATCCCACTCCCCGCGAGAAGACCGCGGGCTATCTCGCGCTGGGATGGGGCCTGAGGCATAGATACATATTCTTGCACTTCAACATCCATAGTGTGAGGTTTTGTATCACATGGAGAGGTAGAAGAAAAGACCAACGAGCTCATTGGATCGGCTGATTAGAAGCCAACGCGCCGCGGATAGGACGCGAATGGACCGCGACGTGGAAAGTAGCCCGGGAGGGGAAGGCCTTCCCCTGCGGCCAAGCCTATCGTCTCTGCCGACCCCTTCTGCGGGGACACCCCGCAACGCCCCGAGAGTGAGAGTGCGGACGGGTTTGCCGTGACGGGTTGGAAGCCGAGGGAGAGGCCTTCGGCGCCCGTCGCGGAGAACCGCGATGTCCAGACACCACCGCAACGCCGGCGCTAAGCGCGACCGGACCAACCTCTATTCCGAAATCACCGACAAGATCATCACTGAGTTGGAGGCCGGGCGCGTGCCCTGGGTCCAGCCATGGAGCACGGCCGCGGCGAAGGCGCCGCTCGGCCTGCCGAAGAACGCGTCGACCGGCCGGACCTATTCCGGGATCAACGTGTTGCTCTTGTGGGGCGCCGTCATCGAGCGCAGCTTCTCCGGCCAGAGATGGCTGACCTTCCGCCAGGCGCTGTCGCTCGGCGGCAATGTCGTGAAGGGCGAGCGCGGCACCACCGTGGTCTATGCTGACCGCTTCCTCCCCGAAGACGAGAAGCGCGTGCGTGCGAGACCGGCGAGGATGCCCAGGCAATCCCGTTCCTGAAGCGCTTCACGGTCTTCAACACCGATCAGTGCGAGAACCTGCCCGAGGACGTGGCGACCGCAGCGCCGCCGGCACCGACGGGCTTGATCGAACCCCGCGTCGAAGCCCTGATCGAAGCCTCCGGCATCGACTTCCGCATCGGCGGCAACCGGGCCTTGACATGCGCGGCAATCCGCATTCCTCGATCGTCGACGGGGCAGCCGGCATGCAGGTCGAGGGCGGGCTGACAAAGATCGTTGCCTGGTATGACAACGAGTGGGGGTATGCGTCTCGTTGTCTCGACCTGGTCGCACACATCATGCGCTAGTTCGAAATTCCGTACCCGGCACGTTTATCCAGAAGGACTTGGCCCAACCGGCTGTTTCAGGCGCGTCCCAGAGGTCCCACCTTGTGCTTCCTGAAAGGTAGAAGATGCGTGAGGCTGGGAAGTTAAGTGGACATGGGCGGCCAAGGCGCGCCGATCCCGACTATTTCCGTAGCACTTTCGTGATCGTCACGCACTGCTGCCAGCCGGCAACGGCGCAAGAGATTGAATTTAAAAATAAATGGCGCACCCATCAGGATTCGAACCTGAGACCTTCGCCTTCGGAGGGCATAACATCGAGAACAATCAGGCAACACGTGACATCACGCATTTTCCCGTTTGATCCTAGAAAACATTTCAATTCAGGTACTTAGAGGGAGTTGATCGTTACCATGCGGCGACGATAGAAGCGGATGGTGACCCATACCTGCCGCCTATTTGCCGCCTGGAGTGTTCGTTGCGCCGTTCGGAGAAGCTGACCGCCACCGCCCTGAATCGCATGCTCCGGGAGCCGCCAGACGGCGATGTCTGGGATACCGAGATCCCTGGCTATCACGTTCGGCCCTACAAGCGCGGCCTGTCGCTGCGCTTCGCCTATCGCGGTCTCAACGGAAGGAACACGGCCGTCACCATCGGGCGATATGGCGTGGTCACCGCGACCGTTGCACGCGACCTGGCTCGCCAGCATGCGGCCACGGTAGCCCAGCGAGGCGATCCCCGTGAGATCCAGGCCGCCGCCCGTGCCGCGGCCGTGAAGGCGCAGCAGCAGACGATCCGCGCCTACCTGGAGAGCACCTACCGCCAGTACCAGGAGACGCACAAGCGCGACGGCAAGGCCACCGTCAACAGGATCCGCCGGCAGTTCGCGTCGCTTCTGGATCGCCCGATGGGCAGCCTCTCGCACGAGGACGTGGTGAAGTGGCAGGCAGAGCAGCTCGCCGGCGGTCTCGCCTTCGAGACGCTGAAGCGCTCCTACGGTGGCCTCCGCACGATGCTCAATCGCGCCGTGATCGACGGGGTGATAGAGGCCAATCCCCTCGCCGGCACCGGTTTGGAGCGTCCGGCGATGACCGGTGACGCCTTGGAGGCGGCGGGCACCGAACGACGCTGGCTGGAGGGGCGAGAGGTGGCCGCGCTACTAACCGCGCTCGAGCTCTACCAGGAGCGGAAGCGCCGGAAGCGGCGGAGCAGCCGCGAGCATGGCAAGTCGCATCTCCCCGATCTGGATGCCGTGCGGTTTGTCGACTTCGTTGTGCCCTTCACGTTGACAATGCTCCTCACCGGCTTCCGGCCGGGCGATCTGCATGGGCTCCTCTGGCAGCATGTCGACCTCAAGCGACGTCACATCCGCAAGGTCATCGAGAAGACCGCTCACCAGAAGCCGGATCCACAAACTTTTCCGCTCGCTCAACGCGCCACTGAAGTCCTCACCGACTGGTGGGAGCAGAGCGGCGTGCCGGCGACGGGATACGTCTTTCCCGGCCGTACCGGCGGACGACTGTCCTCCACCGTCATGAGAAAGCCCTGGCGACTGCTTAAGGCCCTGTCGGCGCAGCACGTTGCAGTCCATGGCGGTGTCCAGCTCCCCGACGTGGACCTCTACACGCTTCGCCATCACTTCGCGTCGAGTCTGCTCATGAGCGGAGCCGACCTGCTCACGGTCAGCCGACTCATGGGGCACGCCAGCATCGAGATCACCGCGAAGCACTATGGCCACCTCGCCCAGGACCATTCTCGTGCCCTGGTCGAAAAATTTTCTCATGCCATAGATTTCCCGGAAACTCATCTGCGATCAATAAAAGCAACGCATAAGCATAATTGAGCGCAACTCGCTCATTTATAAACGCTTTACGTTCTCCGAAGATCGACGCTAATATCCCAATAGTAACCATTGGGGAGTATAGCGATGATATACGCAAAGGAGATGGTTGAAGCTCGCTCGCTGATCGAAGCCGGCATCGATCCATCGACACTGTTCCTGAACGAGCGGGCAGCCAGGGCGATCGTGCCATGTTCCTGCGCCACGCTGAAGAAGGCGCGGTGCGAAGGGCGGCTGTTTGGTCGCGCGGCGCCACCCTATCGCAAGGCGGGGAAGTTCGTCTGGTACAACGCCGCGGAGCTGCAGTCCTGGATGGATGGCGCGGCAGGCGAGCCCCTTCGCACCACCGCTGAAGCGGCCGCCCGGGTCGTGAAAGCACAATGAAGTTGCTGACAGCAGTCAGCCCGGCCTGGAAACCGGCAACCGAGAGATCCAGCACGCTCCGCTATGGTGGGTGCGTGGATGGCGCCTGCGGGCGCGCGGCGTTCTCCGGCCGTTTTCCAGCATCCACGCACCTGCCGCCCCACTGGAAAAGGGCCTGGAGCAAGCATGATCAAGCTCGATCCCACCTGGCGTGCCGCCCGGCGCGTTCGCATCACTCAAACCATGCTCCTCACCAGCGCGACGCTGCTGCTCGTCCTGCAAATGGCGACGATCGTTCAGCAGGCCGGCGCGTCGTGATGCGAGGCTGCCAGGGTCATTCGGAGACAAGCGAGGTCAACCCGATGATCCATTCGGACAGCATCAAGCGCACAAAGGCAGCCGCCGCCTACATCGGCGTCTCGCTCAGCACACTCAAGAATCTGAGGAAGCGCGAAGAATTTCCGCCCCCGATTAGGCTCTCTACCAATGCAATCGGGTGGAAAACCGAGGACCTGGACGCGTGGCTGGAGATCCGCCGAGGCCAAAAATGAGAAAGCCCAGCTTTGAGGGAAGCCGGGCTTTCGGAATCCACGCCGTTACCAGCGGCATGAACGAGCTCTATACTATGAAAGGTAACTTCACTACCGACGTAACGCAAGCAATTTCGCTCATTTCTGACGTTCATCTGCCCGCCCCGTCCGAGTGGATCGAGTGGCGATCGTCGGGACATTGGGTTCACTATCCGGTCTTCGGCTACGAGGGGGAGATCGTCGGCGAAGGCTTCATTGACACGGATTTCCTAGACACGGTGGTCCGCTTCTTCGGGGGGCGACGGGACCGCGCGCGGATCTGGCGGGTGCTGGGCATGTCGGTCACCTGGCGCGATAGCGTTGGCATTGTCGGCCATGAGAGCGGCTGGCGCCGCTACCACCTCGGCAGCATCGACGGTGTGGTCCGTCAGCTCGACCATCAGGCGCCGGTGGTCATGCTGACCCCGCGCGGCCAGGTCCTCTTCCAGGAGTCCCCTCGCCACAAGGTGCGAGCGGTCAATGACGTCGGCGCCGTGGCAGAGATTGTGGCCGCGTTCTGTCCACATGGAGCGGAGGTGGTCGCATGAGCCTCCTTTCCGAAGCCACCATCGACACCGCGCGGGGCGATATCGTTGACGTGGTCGGTCGCCATGTCGAGCTGAAGGGTAGCGGCTCGGAGTTCGAGGGGCTCTGCCCTTTCCACCAGGAGAAGACGCCGTCATTCACCGTCAGCGCCGAGAAGCAGTTCTACCACTGCTTCGGCTGCGGCGCCCATGGCGACGCGATCGATTTCGTGCAGAAGATGGAGAGCGTCGACTTTCTGGAGGCGGTTCGGCGCATCTCCGGGGGCCACGCCGGCGAATCCCTCCCCAAGCAGCGCCAGTCGGTCAAGCAGTCGAAGGCACCGGCCTGGGAACCTGTCGCGCCCATTCCAGCGGACGCCCCAGCGCCCGACTTTACGTTCCGGGGGCAACAGGCGGACCGGACCTGGCTCTATCGAGACGGGGATGGCGAGCGTCTCGGCTACGTCTGTCGTTTCGAGCGGCCGGATGGCGGAAAGGACGTGATCCCGCTCTCCTACTGCGCCAACACCGCCTCCGGCGAGATGGGCTGGCGCTGGCTGTCCTTCAGCAAGCCGCGCCCACTCTACGGGCTCGACAGGCTGGCTCAGCATCCCAAGGCCCAGGTGATCGTGGTCGAAGGGGAGAAGGCCGCCGACGCTGCTCAGGCGCGCTATGAGGAAGCAGGCGTCTCACGCGACAAGCTGGTGGTCATCTCCTGGCCAGGTGGCGGCAAGGCCGTTAAGCACGCCGACTGGTCACCGCTCGCGGGCCGCAACGTCGGCCTCTGGCCGGATGCGGACCAGAAGGACTACCCCGAGACCCATGATCTGGCCGGGCAGCGGATGCCGTTCCTCGAGCAGCCGGGCACCACCTGCATGCTGGAGATCGCCGACCGCATCGAGCGCGAGGTCAAAGCGCTCAAGTTCATCATGCCGCCCGAGAACGTGGCTGATGGCTGGGACCTCGCCGACGAGCCGCCGCAGGGGTTCGACCTGCTGGCGCATACGAAGGCGTCCTCCACGAGCATCGAGGCATTCCGGGCACCGCTTGAAGGCCCGGGCTTGGCGCCCGTAGCCAAGCCGGTCCCGGAGGCCAGCGAGCCGTCGGCCGAGGCTGACGGCGAGCCAGAAGAGGAAGCGGGCGCCGATGAAGATAACGGCCACTTCTCCGTTCTCGGCTTCGACCGGAAGGTCATCTACGTCTACAGCCTCAAGCGACGGCAGGTCGTGGAGACGAGCCTGTCACAGCTCACCAGGCCCGCGGGTCTGATCGAGCTGGCGCCCCTCAACTGGTGGGAAGGCTTCTTCGCCAAGTCAAATGGCGCCCTGGACTGCGCGGCGGCGGCCAACTGGATCAATAGCGTCGCGGTACGGCGCGGCATCTTCGATCCGGCACGTACCCGGGGCCGCGGCGCCTGGCGCGACGACCAGCGCAACGTCTTCCACCACGGCGACTGCCTCACCGTGGACGGGGATCGCGTCGAGCTCGGCCGAATTCGCAGCAGCTTCGCCTACGAAGGCGCCGCGCCGATCCCCATCAAGTCCAAGGAGATCATGACCGCGGAGGAAGGGTACAGCCTGGTCCAAGATGCAGGGAAGTTCCGGTGGAAGCATCCCGGATCCGGCTTGCTCGTCGCGGGCTGGATTTTCCTCGCGCCGATTTGCGGGGCGCTGCAGTGGAGGCCTCACATCTGGATCACCGGCGCACCGGGCGCGGGAAAGAGCACGTTCCTCAGCCGTTACCTGACGCCCCTGGTGCAGCCGCGCTGGATGCTGCTCCTCCAGGGCAATTCCACCGAGGCCGGCATCCGTCAGATGCTGAAGTCGGACGCGCGCCCGGTTTTGATCGATGAGTTCGAATCGAACACGAAGCGTGACCGCGACCGCATTGAAAGCGTCCTGACCATGATCCGCCAGGCCTCGAGCGACAACGACGCCATCGTGGCGCGCGGCACCACCCACGGGACCGCCCAGAGCTTCGCCGTGCGCAGCATGTTCGCGCTGGCGAGCGTCGGCGTGTCCCTCAATCGCGGCACCGATCGCGACCGGGTGACCGTCCTCGAGCTGCAGACGGGCGACAATCATCAATGGCAGGAGCTGTCGAAGCGGCTGGGCGAGTATTCGCTCGACCGCGGCCTCAGCGAGCGCCTTTTCGCCCGCGCGCTGAGCATGCTGCCGCTGATCCACGAGTCGGTCGAGATCTTCACCCGCGTCGCCGGCCAGCATTTCGGCCGCCAGCGTGACGGCGATCAGTTCGGCACCCTGCTGGCCGGATGCTGGTGCATGCAGAACGATCGCGTGCCCGACGAGAGCGAGGTCGAGATCCTGCTCAATCAGCTCGACTTCGGTGAGTTCGGCGCTGGCGATGCAGTGGAGGAGGACGACTCGCGGCAGGCCCTCGCCGCCGTCATGGGCTCACCGGTGCGCCTCGACAGCCACGTGACCCGCACGGTGGCACAGCTCGTCCAGACCGTGGTCGAGGTCCCCGACCATCCCCTCGAGGGGGACATGCAGCGGCGCGACGCCGTCCAGGCCCTTGGCTTGGTCGGCATCCGCGTCTCGGAGAACGAGTCGCCGCGGCGCGTGCAGTTCGCCCGCGGTCATTCCGGCCTCGTCCGCCTGATCGAAACCACGTCGTTCGCTGCGGGCCTCACCGATCGGCTGGCGCGCGTCCCTGGCGCGACAAAGTCCAACAAGAAGTCGCCGCCGGAGAAGACCCGCTTCGCCGGCCAGGCGCTACGCTATGTGTCGCTCCCCCTGAGCGAGTGCTTTCCCGAGTAGCGGACCAATCCCGCAGCCCTCCACCTGACCCGGCCTCAGCGCCGGGTTTTTTGTGCTGGAACACCGGTGGGCACCGTCGAGGCCCGAAGGTGTTCCACTTGTTCCACCCTCAACGCCCCCTGTTCCACCCCCGTTGGAACGCCAGAAACCCAGCAACCACGGGGGTTCTGGGCGATCCGTTCCACTGTTCCACCGAAAACATACACACACGCAACAAAACGAAGATGAAGGCCCATCTTCTGCCCCACCTCGACACCGGCGCCCGCCTCGCCTGTGTATGTGTATATCCTCTTTAAGGTGGAACAGTGGAACAGAAGGGTGGTTCTCCCAGTAAAATCAATAACTTGCGTGTTCCACCCCCTAAATTAGGCAGGTGGAACAGGTGGAACAGGTATCGCAAAAGCCTTGTGAAATCAGGGTTTTAGAGTGTTCCACCAGCTATGATCGAGGGTTGGCAGGCGCTATTGCTCGCGGCACTGATGCTTGCGGCGGCGAAGGGTGCCCAGGACCGGGGTGTCGACCGTCAACCTGACCATCGAGGCCGGTTAACTAAAAAAACGCGCGCGCGAGGCGCCGCTGGAGGAAGGACAGATCGAGGATCTCGCTGGATCTCGATCGTCTCCAGAACCAGGATGAACCTTGGTGGGCCGCTGGCCCGGGGGATGCGGTGTGATCAGCCGATCCAGGTCTGCACGAAGAGACCGGGGCTGGAGGCGCCGGAACTGCTTCTCAGGGCGCCCGTTCAATCTTCAGCGATCGGCCGCGGGGTCAGGCCACTGGCGGAAATGCTCGCTCTTGATGACCGCCGCCTTCGGAAAGTCGCGAGCGAACCTGGCGCCATTGACTTGGCGGTGACCGCCGAGATGCACGCTTGCCTGGCGAGGCACCCAGCAGCCGGTGTCGATGGGGCCGTCTGAGAAGCGACCCGCCAGGAAGTAGTCGACGCGGTAGCCGGGCGTGCCATCGGCTCCGCAGGCGAGAGCATCGTTGCTCAGGCCGGCGACGATGGGGCGATCGCCCTCATCCTCGATGGAAACGAAGCCGATCACTGCGCTCGCCTGCCTCTCCCAGGTCTCGCGGTTTGCCGTTGGCCAGAGATCGAAGGCGTCCTCACGCGAGATTTCCTCGAGCGGCAGGGTGAGCACGACGGACTCCCCGGCGTAGGTCGACATGGCGGTGATCACGTAGTCGGCGCGCGGGGCCCAGCAGCCGCTGCCCACGTCAACCGGATCGCCGTAGCCTGAGCTGAGGTAGATCGTCCCCTCGCGGGGATCCTCCAGATTCGGACAACGAGCGGGATCGGCGGGTCGATCGCTCAGCGCAATCGACATGCGCTCGGCGGCGTTGATGTAGCGCGAGTAGATGCCGAGCGTGTCGGCGTGGCCGGTGCCGGCCATGAAAGAGCAAAGCAATGCGGCGGCGGCGACTGATGGGCGCACGGCGGTCTCCGGTGGGTCATGGAAGTGGCGGGCAGCGCGGTGTCGCCCGATGACGACAGTATAGACGGACGTGGCGCTCGCAACGCACCTTTGTCCGGCCGTCCGTCATGCCGTTATCGCCGTGCGGCGCCGCCCTCTGTGGCGCGCGGGTGGAATTCTGGCCTCACCAGGCGCTCGCCCGGTTGCGGCTCCGATGGTTTCGGTAGCGCTCTACCTGCTTCCGTGTATCCCTCCAGAGCGACGGCCAGCGCGTCAGCCATCTCGTACAGAGCCTCCTCAAGAGTATCGCCCTGGGTGGTGGCGCCCTGGACGTCGCGACAGGTGACGACGTAGCCGCCGTCTGCGTCAGGAGTCAGGATGACCGGATAGAGTTCGAGATCGCATTCATTCATCGTCACGTTATACCGTTATCTTCGGAGTCGACCACAGGCAGGCCAAGGACCAACGACCGGCAAGCGCTCAGTAGCAGCGGCATGGACCGATGCCGATGAACGGCGGCTGCAGCGACGACTGCAGAACGTCTCCGTCAGATCGCAAGGTTGCCCGTGACGAATTGAAGAGGCGGAGAGCTCAGCGATCGATGATCGATTCATTGATGTTATTTATCTCTGCCTATCCCAAGAGAGACTCGAAGTCAGGCGACTTCACTATTTCGCCTATTAGCTCGTCAAGCCGGCGCTCCTTATGCCGCGCCCGGCGAAAGTCTTCCGCGGTCCGCTTGTCTACGTATAAAACGTCACAATAGGCGGCAAGGACGCCGAGAAAACGATCGTTGAGGTCGCTGCCGGGTCGCTTCTTCCTCAACTGACCGTGCTTTATAAGGGCATCGCTTACAATGCGGCTAGGTAGGAGATCGATAGGGATCTTCTTGAGCTCGTCGAATGGAAGTCCTGTCGCCGACGCTACGACACGCAGCTGACTTCTAAAATCACCCAGTCGACTGAGGTCAGCAAGGAGGCATTCATCCCGGATCTCAGCTTCGTCCACACCTTGGATGGCCAAACCGGCGACCAACACGTCGCGCACCGACTTGCCTGTCAGCGGCATCATCTGTGAAGCTCTGTCCACAAAATCCATAGCCAAAGCTTCTGCGTCCTTCTCATCTCCGCCGTTGCTCTGCATCGCCTCGCGGAACACCTCACCCCGAATTCGACTGAGCTGCGCGCGCGCCTGGGCAGGAGAGCGAACGGTTCCCTTCGACAACTCGCCGATCGTACGGTTCATATCGAGGAATTGGATGGGCGAGACGACCGCAGTCATGTCTGCTTTGCCGACCCTTGAGCGCAGCGCCGGTCGTATCGCTTCCCACACCCAGACATCTGAGCCGATGGCCTCGGTGCCGGTGCCTGTCTTCAGGAATAGCGTGCGCGCCCGATCACGTATCGAGGCTGGGCTATGGTGGCCCTCGCTCACGGCGACCACCTCCGCCGCCAAGACCTGTACGATGGATCCCACCCCTCCGGGGCTCTGCGATCCCACCCATGCCAGAAGCGGTAAGTTTTGTATGAATTCGACGCGGGCACGGACGATGGCTTCATCTTCAAGAAGCAGCAACTCTTCCAGGTGGTGGAATGACAGAAGCGGAATCCGGCCTCGCTCCATAAGCTCGGCATGAAGGCGAAGCGCCCGTTCGCGGCGAGCGGGGTCGCTCCCCGATGCGGCATCGATCCATTTCGCCCAATGCGAGCTGTCAGGACCGACCACGATGGATTTAAGTAAGGCCAATGATCATCTCGCGATTGAAGGTCTATGTCGCAGTTTCGTAGCCCGGTGGAGCGTGCTGAATTGGGTATAGCCTAGCGACGCTCAATTTCGAGCATCCGATAGCGTATTGCTATTTCTGTTTTCCGGCCCTAACCAATACACTGACTTGGCAATACGCCAAACCAGCACAAGGGCCGATCATGTTCACACGCGGGTATCTCAGGGCGAGCACCGATAAGCAGGATGCGGAGCGCGCTCGCGACATGCTGGCGACCTTCGCCGGGGAGCACGGGCAGACCATCGCATCCTGGTACGTCGAGAACGCCTCGGGCGCCACGGCAGACCGGCCGGAGCTTCACCGGCTGCTGAAGGATGCCCAGCCCGGCGACATCATGCTGGTCGAGGCCGTCGACCGCCTGTCGCGCCTTCCCGCCGCCGAGTGGAAGAAGCTGCGGGCGCAGATCGAGGCGAAGGGCCTTCGGATCGTTTCGATCGACCTGCCGACCAGCCACGCCGGCATGAAGGACACTGCCGGCGACGAGTTCACCTCGCGGATGCTCGACGCGATCAACAGCATGATGATGGACATGCTCGCGGCGATCGCCGCCAAGGACTACGAGCAGCGGCGTCAGCGGCAGGCCCAGGGCATCGCCAAGGCGAAGGCCGAGGGCAAGTACCGGGGCCGGCCTCGCGACGAGGAGAAGCGCCAGAAGATCCGCGAGCTGCTGGCGGCGGGCTTCAGCGTCCGGAAGGCCGCCGATCTGGCCGACGCCAGCCCCTACACCGTGCAGAGCGTGAAGGCCGAGATGTCGGCCTGAAAAGGAGCCCCCGCGACGGCTGGACCCCGCCCGAGGGCATGACACCGCGACTACCTGGAGGACATCGCGATGCGGCACAATGGTACCGCGCGCCCAGCGCGCATTGGAACACTCACCGGACGCCAGCTGGCTGCCTTGCTCGAGGCGCTGGCGCCGTATCGGGGCGAGCCGATCTCGGCCCCCGTGATCGAATTGGCGACGCGCCTGGCGCGCCTGGAGGCTATATCGTGAATGCCAGCGAAATCGCTGCAGAAATCGGCGCTCAAGACCCCGCGGACGCGGCCGATCAAACTCGCTACGCCTTGTCGAAGCAGATCGATGCCATCCAGAGTTCCCTCGATACGGGCTATGGCCCGCTCGATCTCACCGACGATGAAGCCGGTGAGCTGCGCGACACCCTACGAAGGCTGTTGGAACGGCGCTTGGCGCGACTGGAGCCCCAGCGATGACGATCTACTGCCTGACACCGCACAGGAACGGCGTCTCCCACACCATCCAGGAGCGACACCCTGGGTATCCGATGATCGAGGTGGGGCACCTGCGCCCCGCCTACGTGCCGGAGCATGAGGGGGCGGGCTGGGTCGCGCGCGATCGATTGGGGCGGATCTACTCTGCCGAGACGGCAGAGGAGGCGTTGGCCGTCTTTGCTCACAGGCCGTAGAGAGACCACTCATCCCACGGCTCGCCGTTGATGAGCTGCCGGCGCTCCACCTTTGGCCGCACGTCTGCGGAATAAACATCCAGAGGCCACGTCCGGAGAGTCCCGCGGTTTTGCCCGCCGAGATTGGCCATGTCGTAGTAGTCGGCGATGTCACGAACCGCGGCGTCTTCAGCGGCGATGCGTCGGGTGAGAGCTGCAATCAGAGCCCCTACTGGACGGAAGTCTTGGTACTGGTCCTGCGAATCATAGGCGGCGCAGTTGAACGCGGTCATTGGTCCGATCTTCCCACCGAACTCCTTCTCATAGGCGGCAGCCTCGTCGCTGCTTCCCGCCATCTCTACCGGGAATCCAGCCAGGTACATGCCTGACCAGCAAGCGAGATCGGCGACACATACCAGATCAAGCTCAAACCGGGGATGATCTACCGGTTGCCCTCCGCGCCAGTGCTTTTCGATGTTCTCGAGAGGAGAAGATCTCTCGCTCTTCCAGACATGCGAATGTGCAAGGAGGCCGTAAATAAGCGGCGATCGCAACTCTTTCCTCGGAGAGCCCTGCCGCTCAGGAAAGAGGCTCTTGAACTTCTGGCAGCGGCCGAAGGCCTCCGCGAGGTGAGAGGAGCCAAGGGTCGTCTTGCACTCGAACGCCGCCGCCACGCCTCCAGCCAGCCACAGCTTCTTCTCGCGCAACTTCAGCGGGTACGTCGGCTTGAGTATCAGGACATCAATCTGAGGCGAGAGACGGCCATCATGACCAATGATCCTCCCCTTGGTCTCTACCTGGTAGGTCGGCGGAAGCCACTCGCGGAATAGAGCGGCCCAGTTTGCCTCGCCTTCATCGCCTGCCGTTCCTGGATCGTCAGAGGCTCGAGCGTAGATCCGGGCATACTCGGAGGCCATTTCATCGCTGAGCTGGGCCATGAAGGTGTGAAGAGCGTGAGTGGTGGCGACCGCCATGACTTTGCTTCCTGGGCAGCGAGAGTGTCACGGGTTTCCGCAGTACTCGCCCGTCCCGCTCACCGTATTCCGCTCCTCCCATTCTTCAACCTTTGCGATGGGATAAACCACCGCCCCGCCCAGCTTCAGGTACGAGGGTCCCTGGCCGGCCGATCGCCAGTTGGCGAGCGTCCGCGGATTGATCCGGCCGCCGTAGCGCGCCGAGAGCTCGGCAGGGGTCAAGTAGCGCTTGCTGGCGTGTTCCATTGTTGCATCTCCGTGATTCCCGGTGTGGTCATGGTGATGACGCGTGGCAGACGCAGTGGCAACAGTAACGGGCGTGATGCTGACTAGTAGTCAGCCTGTCTCGCGAAGTGGAACCGCACGGAACCGGGGAGAAAAAATCTGAAAAAAATCGCAGGGCGCACATAGGGCGCAGGACAAGCCTCAGAGGTCCTCGAAGCTCTTCGCGTCCGCGTCCGGCAGCATGGATCATTCGCCTGCCAGAACAAGAAAGCCCCCTTTCGGGGGCCTTAGTCATCAGAGGAGAGAAGCATGAGCTACGTCTGAGAGTATCCGATCACGACCAGACGCCCCGGTAGCTGGCGAGGATGATGCGTGGCGGCCGGCACGGCACCAGATCGGGTGCGGCAGCCACAAACGTATGAACATGCTGACCATTCGGCCGTGCTGCGCCCTATCTGCGCCCTATGCCGCCGGTGAAAAAAATATCTGCCCGGTTCTCAAGGCTTTCCGATGCCGGGGTCTGCTGACTATCGGACATCATCTCCAGGCGGATCTTGCGACGCACCTCGAAATGAGGCGGACGTACTTCCCGTGACAAACACCGATAACGGTATAAACACGTGGAGAACGCCATGACTGTCTTCCTCACCGCCGATGAACTCGTGAACCGCTGGGGCAATACGGTGAACAAGCGCACCCTGGCCAACTGGCGCTTCAGTGGTCACGGGCCTCGGTTCACCAAGCTGGGCGGCAAGGTGGTCTATCCGCTCGAGGAGGTCATCGACTACGAGCAGCGCCGCACGGTGCAGTCGACCTACGAGTATGACGGGGAGCGCTTCGCCTCGACGCGCTAAGCCGGCTCGCGGAGGGCGGTGACAAACGCCGCCATCTGCCCGCCCTGGAGCGCCTCGAGGATCGCCATCGGGCACTCGGCGTTCCAGCGCTCCGATCTCAATACGCTGTGCAGCCAGCGCCGCCGCTGCTCATCGCTGGCGCTGGCCACCCACTCCGCCGATCGCGCCCAGAAGTCCGGGTCCAGCTCCATCTCAGGCCCCGTCCAGCCGGCGCGCACCGCCTCCTCGATGAATGGCCGATAGGCCGGCAGCTTGGTGATGGTCTCCGGTCCCAGGCGGGGCTGGCGCTCGTACTGGGCGACGAGATCGGCCGCCACCTGCCGAAAGTTCTTCTGTTCTTGCATCGCGGTTCCCTGCCACGCCCGTCGTGACGCGACCATTCAAACAGGCCGAAACAGGCCGAAAACTGGACGCTACCACGGAGAGAACCGCATGAGCACTCAGAAACAGCTCGATGAAGCGAACGAAGCACTGACCGCGGCACTGCGCGATGGTGAGGACACCACCAGCATCCGCTCCCAGATCAAGAATCTCGAAGACAAACTCGCGGGTGAGCAACAGGCTCAAGCGGCGAAGACACGCCAGGCGCGCCAGGCGAAGGAGACCGCGCTCCAGGAGGCCGCACAGGAGGTCGCTCTGGCTGAGCAGCAGGAAATCGACCAGGGCGCACAGGTCGACGGGCTGTCGGAGCTGCTCGATGGCGAGGAACCTGCACCCGTCGTTGACGACCCTGAGCTGCAGACAGCGGCACGCGGCGTCGCGCAGGCCCAGCACGTTTTCGACGTGGCGTCCGAGCGTCATCAGGAAGCGCAGGCACAGGTCGCGAAGCTCCAGAAACGTCTGAACGAGAAGGAGGCGCGGGAACACACGCTGAGACAGGCACGCCTCGCCGGCGATGAAGATAACGCGGCCGAGCTCCACGCCCTCGGCCTCGACATCGAGGGCCTGCGCGAGCTGCTGGCGGACGCACGGCGCCAGGCGAAAGATCGCAGTCCGGCCCATGAGCAGCGCGCGCTGACCGAAGCACGCCAGCGGCTGGAGCAAGTTCGGACTCATGCCACCGCCCGCGTCCTTGAGCAGCGCGCCCGCCAAGCTGAGCAGGTGTTCATTCATGCCCATGCCAAGTTCGTCGAGGCCGCGATGGCCGCGGGCGAGAAGAATCGCTTCACGGCCTTCACGCCCAGCCCGGACCTGAAATTCATCGTCTACGGCGTCTACTGAGGAGGCCTCCCCATGATCGATCGTGACCCCCAAGGCCGTTTCACGCCCGGCGGACAGTCTCCCAACCCTCGAGGCCGGCCGCGGCGCCGGAGCCCGGAAGAACACGTCCAGCACCTGCTCGAGCAGAAGCTGCCGACGATGCTGGAGCAGGCCTTCGATGCCTCCGAGCGCTCCGACGAGGTGCTGGCCGGCCTGCTGAACCTGCTCGCCGCCCACGTGCAGGGCCAATCCCTTTCGAACCTACAGCTCGAGCTCGCCCAGATCGGACGCGTCGGCTCGAACCACTGACATCGAGGAGCGACCTCATGAACGACAACGCAGTGCTGGACCTGCTCAACCGGGCCTTCGGCGGCCCGAAGCAGATGCTGGTCACCAAGGCGCGCCGCCCGCGGCGCGTCGTCATGGCGAAATCGCGAGCCGAGGATGCGCCGGCGCCCATGTCGGTCGACGAGGCGAAGGCGCGACTCTCGCGTGCCTGCGGCCACGGCAACATCACGGGGACTGACGCCCTCAAGATCGAGAAGGCCGTCGAAAGCCACGGCGCGGTTCCGGCCGATGTCGCCAACTACCTGCGGGGGATCAGCTGATGGCGATCAAGATCCCAGTTTCGGCGTCGCTCGATACGGGCAACGTCGACCAGCAGGTCAAGCAGATGCAGCACCAGTTCAACGAGCTGGGCAAGGCCGCCGCGTCGCTCAAAGACGTGACGTTCAACCCGATCGAGAAGGGCACCCTCGAAGAAATGAAGCAGATGACTGCTCGCTTCGAGGCCCTGAAGAAGGCGGCGCCCGGCCTGGCAAAGCGGCTTCACGAAGCCGGCCAGGGTGGAAAGAACTGGAACGAGGTCGACTGGAACAAGGCCTTTCCGGACGACCATCAGCGCACGCGGTACATGCAGACCCTTGTCAACATCCTGCGCGACAACTCGGCCAAGGCCGTGAAGCCAGGCGAAGGCGGTGTCTCTGGTCACGGCGGCGGCTCGACCCCTCCACCTCGCGATCCGCCTGGAACAAGCGCGGCTGGAGATGAGGCGCGGCGCCAGGGGCGAAACATCGCCTCCTCCGCGCTCGGGGGGCTGGGAGGTGCGGGCAATGCCGCCTCTGGTGCGCTTAACACTGCCCTCGTGGGCGGCGCCGGCGCCGGTCTGGTCGGCCTGCTCGGCGGACTTGCAGCATTCGGTGTCGGCAAAGCCGTGGGGGCTGCGACCGAGAAGATTGGTGCCGCCGAGCAGGATCAGATCGACTATGACCGGCTGAAGCGGGCGATCGGCGACGTCAACGTCTCCTTCGAGCACCTGAAGGAGAGTGTGCGCGCCTCAGCCGAGGGCATGCACGTCACCTGGGAAGAAGGCCAGAAGCTGGCCGCGAGCTTCACCAAGCTGGGGAATGTCAGCGAGGACAACTACAAGCAGCTGGCGGATGAGTTGTCGACCGGTGGAGGGCTCTCCCGTGCCCTGGGGCTCGATCCGCAGAGCGGCGTCAGCTTTCTCGGCGAAATGCGCGGCGTACGGCTGACTGGCGACGCCGACGACAGCCGTCGCCTGGCACTGATGATCGGCGAAGCCGTGGGCAAGTCCGACGCATTCGCCAAGGCCGACGAGGTCATGAATGCCATCTCCAACTTCGCCAGCAGCCAGGCACGCCAGTCGCTCAGCAACGTCAATATCGCCGGCTATGCGGGCTTGCTCTCGGCGTTGACCGGTTCCGGCCAGACGGGGCTCGACGTGGCAGGCAGTGCCGCCGTCATTGGACAGGCGGGGCAGTCGCTGCGACGTGGCGGCGCCAATGGCGAGGCCAGCCAGTTCTTCAGTGCGACGGTCGGCCGCCGGTACGGGCTCGACCCTTTCCAGGCCCGCACCTGGAATGAAGGCGGTCCGTTCGCGACCCTGTCGACCACTTTCGGCGAAGACAGCATCGCCGGCCGCTACGGGATGGTCGGGCCGGGCGGCGACATGACCCTCCTTAGGGCCACCCTCGAGGAGCTGCGCCGCCAGTACGGCGGCCATAACGAGACGCTGGCCGCGGCGACGGCGAACCATCTCGGGCTGAGCATGGGGCAGGCCATGGCGCTGCTCGACATCAAGCCGAACGAAATGGGCAGCTTGCGCAAGCGCCTTGAGGGGCTCGAGGGGTTCGACATGAGCCGGATCAATGCCGCCAGCCTCGGCACGCTCTCCAAGATCGAGGACGGTGGCCGCGAAACCTGGACCAGCGTGGCCAACGATCTCCGCTCCCGCACCGGATCCGATGCGCTGTCGAGCGCCGAGCGGGAGGCGCTGGACCGGGTGATGGCCGGCCAGGACCAGGAGGCAATCAAGAACGAGCTGGCACGCCTGGTGGCGACGCGGGACCAGGGCTCCACCCAGGGCAAGGACATTCGCGACAGCAAGGTCGCCCTCGAGAACCTGAAGACGGCCGTGGCCAGCAAGCTGGTGCCGTTCACCCAGGATATTCGCGCCGGCGTCCTCTACATGGCCGGCGACGGCAAGATGAGCAGCCAGCAGCTGCTGGAGAAGATCGCTCGCAATGACGCCAGCCACCGGATGGGCAAGATCGAAGCCAGCACCGATCAGCAGCTATCGGACTTGGAGGAGCAGCGGCGCAAGGCCGTTGCCGACCTGCTTCCCAAGGGCGTCTACGACCTGGAGAACGAGCCCTTCCGGAAGCATTACATCGAGAAGATGAAGGCGGGCACCGCGACCGAGGCCGATCGCCAGGAGTACCAGCGCAAGGCGCAGGCCTGGGAGCAGGACCAGGTGTTCCGCTCCTCGGATGCAGGCCATGAGCTTCTCGACCAGACGCAGGAGGAATTCGACAAGCGCCGTCAGGCGATCGTCGACGACAAGAAGAAGCGTCTGGAGGCCGAGAAGGCGCGTTTGCAGGAGGAGCTGGACCGGATCGAAAAGACCGAGAACCAGCGCTTGGAGGAAGCCGAGCTGCGACGGCGCCAGTTGGAAGGGTCGAAGGACCGCAACCGCACGGGGGCGGCGGCGGCGGATGTGAAGGTCGCCCAGGCCGGAGTGATCGGGAAGTTGCCGGTGGGCACCAGCGGTCAGGCAGCCACACTGTCACCGACCGGCGGCACGGGTGAGGCGAGCCGCGCGCTTTTCGCCAGCATCCTTGAGCAGGAGTCGGGCACGCGGCACCGCAATCCGGACGGCACCCTGGTGCGGTCGCCTGCTGGCGCCCTTGGCATCTCTCAGCTGATGCCGGGGACCGCGCGTGACCCGGGCTACGGCATCCTCGGGATCCAGAACGACAGCCGTGCGGAGTACGAGCGCGTCGGCCAGGCCTACATCGATGCGATGCTTCGCGAGTTCGGCGGCAACCGTCGGAAGGCTCTCGCCGCGTACAACGCCGGTCCCGGGCGCGTGAAGGGTGCCGTTCGCGAGTTCGGCGACGAGTGGCTCGACCACCTGCCGAGCGAGACGCAGAACTATGTCGACAAGGTGCTTGAGCGAGTCGGGGAGCGGAAGATGCCCAAGGACCTGGCGCTATCCCAGCGGGCACAGGAGCACCGCTTCCGGTTCGACGTGCCCTCGGTCGACGTGACCGTGCGCAATGAGCGCGGCGAACCGATGGCACCGCCCCAGCAGCTGCAGCCGAAGGTCTCGCGCCCCAAGCCGTTCGGCGTGGCCTGACGAGAGGGGCGCTTCGGTGCCCCCTCGCTCATTCGCTTCTCACCCCGCAGGCTGCGCACCGGCATTGAACACAGCCAGATCGCCGCCGCGCCCGCAGCACCCCGCGCCGGCAACGCGCGCAGCCGAACGATTGCCATTGCCAGTCCGTCGTCAGGTCGTCGCCGCAATCGCTCACCTCGAGCCAAGTGCGCAGGGTCCCCGGCTCGATCATCATCGTGGGCGGCGCGACCCGGGCGGGCGCTTCTCCCGGCTGGCGCGGCCGGTAACGGATCTCGCCCTTGGCCCCGGGATCCTCGGTCAGCACGGCACCTTCCTGGTCCACGTAGTGGAAGCCCAGATCCGGGTCCCATGCGACGCGTCCCGGGCGTTCTTCTACCAAGGCGGCCGCCTGCTTGCCGCGCAAGGCCCGGACCAGGGGCTCGTGGCCGTTCTGGACCTCGAAGGCCAACCAGCGAACCCTTCGCCCATCGTCGATGGCGACGTGGTGCCGGCGTAGCGGCTGAAACGTGATCGGCTTGGTGCCCCGGGCGTTTCGCCCCTTCCGCGCTTCCTGCTCCCGGTTGTAGCAGCTCACGCAGATCTGGCCGCCGATCATGCGCATGGTGCCGCGGCTGCAGCGGGAGCAGACGAAGGCGGGAAGCGGTGACACCGGCGCCAGAGGGGATTCGGCTTCCTTGCCGGCGTGGCGGGCTCCGACGGGGCATTGGCGGCAGATGGTGAAGGCCTGGTCGCTGTCGTCGTCCACGGAGCGGACCCGGCACGCTCTGTCGTGGCGCGCTCCGCAGTGTGCCGGCCGGAGCGTCGCGCCGATGGCGCTGCAGGAGAAGAACTGGATGCCCGGCATCAGCTCTGGGTAGGCCTCGAAATACTCAACCTTGATCGGCATCATGCGTCGATCCTCAGCACGAGGTCTGTTTCGGCGGAATCGGCGGGGACGAGCTTCTCGCCGGCCAGGAGCCGGGCGGCGGCCAGCGTGCCGAGCTTGAACACAGCGGCCTGGGGCTGATCATGAGCGGCGGCGAGATTGCGAAAGGTGCGGGCGGTGGCGGGATCGACATAGGCGCTGATGCGCTCCAGGCCCTGGGCCTTCAAGCGGCGCCGGTAAGCGGCCTGTCGCTCGGCGTTGGATGCGGCCATGAGTATCCATTTCCGTGTTGGCGTTACGGACATTGGAAGATCACGACGGGGACGAGCGTTATGGCGTTAGGCTGTTGCGTGGTGGCTTTCAGTGGCGAAACTACAACTACCGATAGGTGTAGCGACAGCTATTGGCGTCGGCGCCAAACGCGTTGAAGATGTCTTCGCAGATAGCGGTAACGCCGTCGTCAAAGGCCTCGCCGGCACCCAAAGCGTGCAGCTGAGAGACATGGGTCCCTCCAATTGTCGGTTGGCCAAATACCGTGCCTGGCCCACCACGCTCCACCAGCATCATCTTCGGCTCGTTGTCGATGGCAGTTTGCATGATGAATGGGATGGACGGATCTCCGCAGCGCGCGCGAACCTCAGCAGGCCACCAGAAGCAATCAGCCAGCAGACGCGTAAAGACGGATCGCCCGATGGCCGGCGGTTCCTCCTCCACAGCCCTATAAAATACGCCAAGCTGGAACCGCCCATTCTTGTACCATCTCAAGTCTAGGTTAATCAGACTTCTAGTATTGTCACCAGAACCGGATGATAGTGACGAGGCGATACCACCGAGGATCGGGCGCGCAGATTCGATCCGGAGAAGCTCTCCCGCTTGGCCCATCTTCCGTGGCTCGGAGCAGCGGTAGCTCTCGTATAGCGCTCCCGGTGAGACGCGCGTGTTGTACGGCGTCGTCAGATCCAGAGCGACTGATGTTTCGGGTATCACGAGCAAGTGCCAGCCGAGCCATTGGCCGACAGAAGATCGGGCCCGTTGCGCCTGTAGCCGGTTGGCAAACCGTTCCGCTTCCCGTTCGAACTGCTGCTCTAGCCGCACCGCCGAATACTCCCTCTGCAGCACCATGTCCTGGATTTGCCGCATATCCATTTGCTTGCTCTCGTCCTCCCGACGAATGAAGCAGTGCCACACTTTCCCCTTCACGCGGTGCGGGGCGAGTGGTGACGGGGGACCGCGGAGAACGACGACGCCGTGGTTTTCTTCTGTGGTAAGCACAGCCGCTGCTTCAATTCTGCCCAAGGGAGGTTCGATCACGTCTCCCAAGGATCGCTTAAGCTGGTCCGCAAGCTTTCCGGGCTCGGGCAACGGAACCACTTCATCTGCATGCCCAGGTGTGCCCGGCGATTCCGCCGTTTCATTGATGCCGATGATCAAAGTGCCGCCATCTGCGTTGGCAAAGGCGCAGATTTCTCTGGCGATCTTATCGCGAGCACCTTCCGGGACGCTCTTCGTGTGACCCTGTGCCCATCGCGATGTTTTCTCGCCTTCCGAGGCGGCGAGATCCTTCTTCAACTCAAGAAACAAGCTCTCGGGGAGAGAGTCCCGGACAACACTATCGATGTCTTCGGAGGTTAGAGCGTCGAGCGGCTTGTCAAATGGTCCGTAGGGCATCCACCAACTATTTCCGAGTCTTGACCGCGCGGCAATGCAGCCAAGTTTATATCCCGTTTCGACCTGGAGCTGGCGCCGTAGTGACTCGACGATGAGCGGTGTCCTCATCTTTCGGAGCCGCCATGATCGCCGCCCATCCCCTGCCCACCATCGACATGCCGCTCGCCGGTGTTGATCCCGCCTTCACCAGTGCCGACGGCATATATTCGGAAGCTGAGATGGCCGGCCGATGCCGCCAGCTTTGGGCGGCTGCCTTTGCCCTTTACGTTGAAGATGCCGCCAAGGGGATGCAGGGCCGTGCCGGCGACTACGGCCGCGAGGCGCTTTTCGATCTCGGAGGGAAACGGTACCAGCTCGACTGGCTCTGCCAGTGCGTGGGTCTCGATTCCGACGCGGTCGCCTGGCGGCTCCTGGACACGCTCACCACGCCTTCAGGGGCGGCCAACGGCACCAGCGAGGTGATGGCATGACGCGACACTTCCTGATGACCCTCGCGATGATCGCCAGCCTCTTCTTCGTCGCCGGCTGTGCTTACGTAGCGGGCCGCGTCGATGGGATGGCGGACGCGCTGGAGTTGTTCCGATCTGAGGGGCCAAATTTGCCAGGTGGGAGCGAGCCTCCCGTGCTCGATGCCGCAGGCAAGCAGCTTCGAAGAGAAAAGCAACCAGCCTGATCTGCACGACAGGTCTCGAATAATCGGGTAAAGGTCTGCCGATGACATGGGTGATTGGCGCTTCTTCGATCTTTGGGCATGGGCTTGTGATCTCTGACGTTCGCGTCTCGTTCTCAAATGGAACCGAGCAAGACATGCTCCGCAAGTGCTACCAGGTGGGGCCTTACCTGCTGGCAGGGTTTGCCGGTTCTGTCGATATCGGCTTCCGCCTCATCGAATGCTTGCAGCACTGCCTGTTAGTCCCGGATCTCCCGGAAGATGCCGTCTGGAGGCCGGAGGTAGTAGCCGAAGAATGGTCGCCGATCGCAGCAAAGCTTTTCGCGGAGTCAGACCCTCGCGAACAGGCGGGCGGCGCTCAGATACTTATGGTAGGAATATCACCGACTGAGCACATGGGAGATCCTAAGTTTCGGCGTGTTTACGTAACAAGTTTCTGTTGGCCTGATTTCACCCCCGTTCACATGCCAAAGGGGGTAAGCGTCTGCCACATCGGCAGTGGAGCAGACGTCGAGCTCTACAAAAGTCGGATCGCCGGATCCTTTGAGGTCGATTCGCCGCCGTCGATGGCCGGACTTCAAGCGGGACCGGGCGCCTGGTCGACTATGATCGGTTCCAATATCGGCCGAATCGTTTCCGACAGGCCTGTTCCCGGCATCAGCCCCCACGTTTTCATCGATACCGTGGCGCTTCGCAATTTCCGGCGCAACACGAACGATCAAACTCGGTTCGAGCCAGATGGGACTAACACCGATTTCCTGATGCCTCCTGTCGCGTCCAGCCATGCTGAATTCAAAGAGCTTTGCCGGAAGCTTGGATTGGCATCGGCTCGCGCGGTGGCTTGACGGACTCTGCTGCAGCCGCGATCGCGCTCGATGGGCGATCAGTAACGCCTGATGGGCAGCTCGCCAAGCGACTGGCCCGATTGCACTGCCTTCAATGGCGAGGGATCATCGCAACATCCCCGCCGCGACGTTCTGCAACGCCATGCAACTGACCATCACCGAGGCCGCCAGGCTGTTCGGCAAGCACCGGGCCACCGTGCACCGCCACATCGATGCCGGCCGCTTGTCATGCACCGTCCGAGGCGACGGGAAGCGCGTCATAGACCTCTCAGAGGCGATCCGCGCCTACGGTGAGCCGCGGGAGATGCCGGGCGAGATGCAACAATCTGCGACGGCGACCGCCGAGAGTATGCAACAAGCGATGTTGCAGGCGTTGCAGGCCATGCACGCCGAGCTCGTGGCGCTTCGCCAGGAGGTGGCCGCACTGAAGGATCAACCGCGACTGCTGCCGGCGCCAGCACCGGCCCGAGACGGGGTCAACGAGGCCGCAGGAGAGCCGCGGCGCGATTCTGAGGGGGAAAGCCCGGGGGACGACGACCCGCATGGCTTGCGGGCGCTGGCGCGGGAATTGTTGGGCTGAGCGTGCCGCCTATTTGCCGCCTGGCGGCGTCTGAGGCCTCTGCCGCTTGAAAGGCGACTCCGCTAAGTGCTTGCAATGTTTGGGAAACTTGGCGCACCCGACAGGATTCGAACCTGTGACCTCTGCCTTCGGAGGGCAGCGCTCTATCCAGCTGAGCTACGGGTGCAGCTCACGCCCATGTAACCGATCAAAGGCGGGCCTGCAACGGCGTGTCGACGCCTGCTGCGCGTTTATGAGGACCGGGAGCGTGAGACGCACCTATCCGCCCCTCAGGCCGGACCTCGTCAAAGGCGTGAGGATCGTCTGCCCGCCCCTTGAAAGCGGCATTGCCCCGTCAGCGAGCCTCGCCGCCAAGAGGCCGCCCGAGCTGGACCACCGCCGAGCCACCGCCGCCGAGCCACGACCGTCGAGCCACGACCGTCGAGCCACCGCCGACGAACCATCGGGCCATCGCAAAGACGCCTCTCGATCGCAGGCACTCTCCGGCCCCCGATTTGCCATCGCGCCCACATCTGCCTAGTTCTTGCTCAAGCGAAGCAGGGAGGCACAAAGCCGTGAGCGACAATCCGATCCTGAAACGCGTCTATGCGCTCGCCGGGGACCGCGACGAAACGCGCAATGTCTATGCCGCATGGGCCAGGGACTACGACACCGACACATTGCGCGGCATGGGCTATGTTGCGCCGAAGCTTGCGGCCGCGGCCCTTGCCGACCTCGTCGACGACAAGGCGCGCGTGCTCGATGCCGGCTGCGGCACGGGCCTCGTCGGCGAAGAACTCTCCCGCCGTGGGCTCGGCGCCGTCGATGGCATCGATCTGTCGCCGGGCATGCTGGATGTGGCGGCGGAGAAGAACGTCTACCGCAATCTCGACGTGGCGGATCTGACGGAGCGTTTGAACATTGCCGACGACAGCTATGACGCGGCGATCAGCGTCGGGGTTTTCACCTCCGGCCATGTCGGCCCCGATGCGATCGCCGATCTTGCTCGCGTGGTGAAGAAGGACGCGCCTCTCGTCATCACCGTGCACGAAAATGTCTGGGAGGCGCAGGCCTATCCCGATGCGCTCACCCGCTTCGAGGCGGACGGACATCTGCGCATCAACGAGTTGATCGACGCGCCCTATCACGAACGCGAGGGCTATCGCTGCCGGCTGTGCCTGCTGTCTGCCGCGTGAGGCAGCCCCGTCCCGAGAGAGACGCAAGCGCGTCAATACGTGTCACGCCCTGCCCTCGAAAGCCGCGATAGCATGGCCTTGCCCGGGCCCCGCGCCAGGGAGCCCCAGCACAGAGGAGCAGGCCCATGAGCGAGAACTTCCCGGAAACCCTGCAGGAGGTCACCGAAGGCATCGAGCTTCTGCAAGGCGCCATCCCTGACCTGATGCAGGCCTTCGGCGCGCTCGGCGAAGCCGCCTCCGAGGAGGCCGCCCTGTCGCCGAAGGTCAAAGAGCTCATTTCGCTCGCAATCGCCGTATCGGTACGCTGCGATGGCTGCATCGCCTACCATGCCAAAGCCGTGGCCGATTGCGGCGCCACGCGCGCGGAGGTGGCCGAGGCGATCGGCACCGCCATCCATATGGGCGGCGGCCCCTCGGTGGTCTATGGAGGTGCGGCCCTCAGAGCCTTCGACGCCTTTCTGCAAGACCACGGCTGAGGCGCAATCGTGGAAGGTGGCGGGCGGCCTGACGAAGCCATTTGATGATTGAGAAGAACAGAACCGGCCGCGATCTTTTAGCATGATCCGCATTTCCACCAACATCGCGCTTGCCGAAGACGAAATCGAAGAGCGCTTCGTCCAGGCGTCCGGCCCCGGCGGGCAGAACGTCAACAAGGTGGCGAGCGCGGTGGAGCTGCGCTTTGCGCTTGCCGCCTCGCAGAGCCTGCCACCCGACGTAAAGCAGCGCGTCACCGGCCTTGCCGGCCGCCGCCTGAACAAGGACGGCGTCCTCGTCATCCGCGCGGAACGCTTCCGCAGCCAGGAGCAGAACCGCGAGGATGCCGAAAAGCGCCTCGTCATGCTCATCCGCCAGGCTCTGACCGCACCCAAGAAGCGCCGGCCGACACGACCGACCCGCGCCTCAAAGGAGCGGCGCTTGCAGACAAAGAAGGCCCGCGGCGCGCTGAAGAAAGAAAGACGCGGCGAATGGTGAGAAGGTAAGCCCCGGCGAAATGCCCGGCTCGCCTTCTCTTTGCTTGTGAGACAAGAACGGGCAGTCTAGCCATATCGGATGAGCGATGGACTGAGACATACCGGCTTCTTCAGCGACGAGGCCTGTTTCTGGCACGGTGGCGGCAATTACGCCTTCATGGTGCCGGCCGGCGGGCTGGTTCAGCCCATGAACGGGCTACCGGAAAGCCCGGAGAGCAAACGGCGGCTCAAGAACCTCTTGGAGCGCACCGGCCTGATCGGTGAGCTCGATCAGCGCTCTGCCGCACCGGCGACGGACGAGATGCTGCGCCGGGTCCATCCGGAACATTACCTCCGCGAATTCAAACAGCTCTCCGACGCGGGCGGCGGCGAGCTCGGTCAACGCACCCCGTTCGGGCCGGGCGGTTACGAGATCGCCGCTCTCTCGGCAGGCCTTGCGACAGAAGCGCTTCGCGCCGTCCTCGGCGAGGAAATGGTCAACGCCTATGCGCTGTCGCGCCCGCCGGGACATCATTGCCTGCCGGATCGGCCGATGGGCTTTTGTCTTCTCGCCAATATCGCCATCGCCATCGAGACGGCTTTCGCCGAGCGGCGGGCGGAGCGCATCGCCGTCGTCGATTGGGACGTGCATCACGGCAACGGCACCGAGGCGATCTTCTACGGCCGCAGCGACGTCCTGACGATTTCGCTCCACCAGGAAAACAATTACCCGCCCGGCTCGGGGCGGATCGAGGCCCGCGGCGAAGGGGCTGGCGAAGGCTACAACATCAACGTCCCGCTCCTGCCGGGCGGCGGCCACGACGCCTATCTCTACGCCTTCGAGAAGATCGTGAGCCCGGCCCTCACCCGGTTTCGGCCGGACGCGATCATCGTCGCCTGCGGCTTTGATTCCTCCGGCGTCGATCCGCTCGGGCGCATGCTGACCTCGGCCTCGACCTTCCGCCAGATGACACGGCTTCTGATGGAAAGGGCGCTCGAACTCTGCGGCAGCCGCCTCGTCGTCGTCCATGAAGGCGGTTATTCGGAGCTGCATGTGCCCTTCTGCGGGCATCAGGTCATCGAGACGCTGTCGCGCTCTGAGATCCATGCGCCGGATCCGCTGGAGGAGCGCATCGCGGGCCAGCAGCCTTCACCGCGCGCTCAGGCTTTCCAGCGCGTTTTGATCAACGAAATGGCGGGTTTTCTCGGGTTTTAGCGGCCATCCGCCCGCCCAGGAGAAAAACCTCCCGCGCAAGGCGGGAGATTTTGGCGCAAGTGCGCCTCTTCTGCGCCGCTCAAGAGTGCCTCAGCTGACGCCCTTCAAGACCGGCATCCATTGCGCCGGCACATAGCGATAGCCGTCGCCGTCCTTGCCGATATGCCCGGTCGCCGGGAACGGGAAGTGATAGGAAGCGATGCGCATGCGCTCCTCGGCCACCATGTCGAGAATGCGGTGGCGCGTCTCGCGTGCCGCATCGGCATCCTGATCGAACACCGCCGACCAGTCCGGATGCGTGACGAAAAGCGCCGGATGGTTGGTCGTATCGGACAGGAACATCATCTTCTCGTCGCCCGATGCGATCGCGAAGACCGTGTGTCCCGGCGTATGGCCATGCGCGTCGATCGCGGTGATGCCGGGCAAAAACTCCTCGTCCCAGGAAAACTGCGTCAGGCGATCATCGAGCGTGCCGAAAATCTGCTGCGCGAGATCGAAATTCCCGCGCCGCCCTTCCGGCGCATTGGCCTTGTTGTCGTCGCTCATCCAATAGGCGTATTCCGGCTCCGGCACAAAAACTTCGGCATTCGGATAGACCGGCGCGCCGTCCTTGGTGGTGAGCCCCATGATGTGATCGCCGTGGAAATGGCTGATCACCACCTTTGTGACGTCTTCCGGCGCCATGCCCGTCGCCGCCATGCCGCGTTTCAGCTGGCCGGCCGTGGGCGGGCCTTTCTCGCCGAAGCCGGTATCGAAGAGGATGAGATCCTCGTCCTTGCGCAATGTGAGCGGCGTGAACGGAATGAAGAGCTTGTCCTCCGGCAGAAACGCCTCGCGCAACGCCGCCTTCACGTCCTTAAGCTCGGCATTGACGACGAAACCGTCCTGAAGCGGGCGCTCCGCCATGCCGTCGGAGAGCTGCGTGACGAGGAAATCGCCGAGCTGATAGCGATAGGCGCTCGGAAGCTGCTCGTCCGGCGCCGACATTCCGGCCATCTCTTGATTTCCTTCAGATGCGCTCTGCGCGCCGGCTCTGCCAATGCCGCGCGTCATGGCGGCTGCACCGGCTGTCCCGGCGGCCAGGGTGAGAAAAAGTGATCTCCTGTCGAGATGCATACGAACCTCCCTCAAGGTCAAGTCTCGCAACCGAAACTAGGAGGCAGACGGCGCTTGTCAGGTCGCAGGCAGCGCGCCTTGGACAAATCGCTGTGAGGCGAGAGGCTTTTCAGGTTTCGCGGATGCGGCCGCGTCCCCCAAAGAGCGGCATGATCTGGACGACGAAAAAGAGAAAAAAGGCGGCCGACCAAAACGTCCCGCCGCCCGCCAGGAGCGGACGGTAGAGATCGACAACGAACGGCGCCGCAACCCGCAAAAGGGCGCCCGCATGGACGAGAACAATGGCGAGCCGCACCGCCTTCCCGACCAGCCGCCCCGGTTCGGCCGAAACCGCAAGTCGCGCCATGACGGCAAGCGTCATCGTGCCGATCGCCCCGGCAGAGAGCGCATGCAGCGCCGCATCGGCGGGCACGAGAGAGGCAGGCGACGCGGCGAGGGCAGCAAGGCAAAGCCCGGCGATCAGCCATAGATAGCCGCCGTGAAGGGCAAGCGTCGGCAGATCACCGAGAAGGAAGCCCCGCCAGCGCACGAGGCGCGCAAGGTTGATGAGGGCGGCCATCCCCGCCAGCACGAAAGTGAGCGGATGCGACGGCACGAGCACCCAGGCGACAAGACCGGCTGAGAGAGACAGAAGCGCGATCAGATCGAAGCGGCGATAGGGCTCCGGCACGCGCTCACCGGCTTCATCTCCGAGGGCGAGACGCGTGAGCTCGGGCACGAGACGCCCGCCGACGGCCCCGATGAGGAGAGCGCCGACGGAAATGCCGAGGCGGGAGAGAAGTGCCACCATCTCATAATCGGCCGCCCCATCACCCAAAGCGAAGACGCGATGCGCCAGCGAGGCCGCCGCAAGAAGGGGGAAGAGGACGAGCCCGTGCTTCGACTGTTTTGCGCTCGGAAAGCGCGAAAGCTTTAAGAGCACGCCCGCAACGGCGAGAGGAAAGAGAACGTCGACCGCCGTTCCGACGGCGAATGGCACGACGAGCGGCAGCAGGCGGCCGGCGATCCAGAGAAAGAAAAGAAGCGCGATCGACCGCCCGGGCAGAGCCCCCTCTCCCTCTCCCGTCCCCGCGCCAGCAAGCGACAGAAGATAGCCCGCCATCACCGCCGGCAGATAGCCGAACACCATTTCATGCGCGTGCCATGCAAGTGCCGGCATGCCGGCAACCTCGACGGGCTCGATCAGATAAAGCCACAGCCAGACGGGCACGGCGGAGGCGGCAAAAAGCGAGGCGCCGATGAAGAACGGTCGGAAGGGTGCAGCAAGAAACCAGCCGCTCCGCCGACCGGGACCCGCGGCGACCGCAGCAGAAAACGCAGACATCGCTCAGCTCGAAATCCGGCCGATCCTGACGCGCCATTCATCCGGGCCGCGCTCGACATATTCCCAGGTGAAGTCACCCGGGATGGCGATCTGCAGATAATGAAACAGACCCATCGGATCGTGATCGTTGACGATGAGAAGGGCCTCGCCCGTCTGAAGCTCATCGAAGGCGGCAAAGAAGGCGACGCGCCGCATCGGTTTCGTGACCTCGCGCAAATCGACGAGCCGGTCCTCGGCGGCAGAAACGGTCATGCCTTCATCCTCCACGTTTCAAACAGGTCTGAAATCTAGGCCGGCGACCGCCGCCGCTCGTTGCGCCACCACAAACACCGGCAAGATCTCATAGCGGACGAGCGTGATGGGGTTCTGCTTCAGAGAAAACGAAAATAGGAGACGGCCGCGCATGTATTGACAGAATGTCGCAGCCGCCCTGCCCGCTTTTACTGACAGAATGTCGCACCGCCCCAAATGGTCGAACGTTCGGTTCTTTGCTTTTCCGCAAAAACACTTTCCACGATCGGGTGTTCATTCCTGTCATCGAACGAGATCGAGATAGAAGGACGAGATCGATGATCACCCGCCGCTCCGCATTGATGGGTGCCGCCAGTGCCGCCACAGCCGCCTTTCTGGCGAGCGCTCCTGCCCGTGCCACCGAGAAGGCCTCCGATGGCCTCGCTCCCGCGACCAAGGTCGGCGATCTGCCGCGCGTGAAGGGCAAGCTCGTGACACCGCCGCATGTCATGGCGCATGACCAGGTCGCCAAGGGCGGACCCAAGATCGTCGAATTCAAGATGACGGTGCAGGAAAAGAAGGTCGTCGTCGACGACCAGGGCACCGAATTCCAGGCCATGACCTACGAAGGCTCCATGCCCGGACCGACGATGGTGGTGCATGAGGGCGATTATCTGGAGCTGACCCTGGTCAATCCGGAAACCAACACCATGCCGCACAATATCGATTTCCACGCCTCCACGGGCGCGCTCGGCGGCGGCGGCCTCACCCTCATCAATCCGGGCGAGCAGACGGTGCTGCGCTTCAAAGCCTTCCGCCCCGGCGTCTTCATCTACCATTGCGCGCCGACCGGCATGGTGCCCTGGCACGTCGTCTCCGGCATGAGCGGTGCGGTTCTGGTTCTGCCGCGCGACGGCCTCAAGGACGGCGAGGGCAAGCCACTCCACTACGACCGCATCTACACGATCGGGGAATTCGACCTCTACATCCCGCGCGACGAGGATGGGAATTACAAGACCTATGACGGTCCCGGCGAATCCTATTCCGACACGCTCGACGTGATGCGCGGCCTCATTCCGACCCATGTCGTCTTCAACGGCAAGGTCGGTGCGCTGACCGGCGAGAATGCCATGACGGCCAAGGTCGGCGAGACGGTGCTCTTCATCCATTCCTGCGCCAACCGCGACAGCCGCCCGCATCTCATCGGCGGGCACGGCGATTGGGTCTGGGAAAACGGCAAATTCGCCAATGCCCCGCAGAAGGACCAGGAGACCTGGTTCGTGCGCGGCGGCAGCGCGGCGGCGGCCGTCTACACCTTCCGCCAGCCCGGCATCTACGCCTACGTCAACCACAACCTGATCGAGGCGGCGGAGCTCGGCGCCACCGGTCATGTGAAGGTGGAAGGCGACTGGGACAACGACCTGATGACCCAGGTGAGCGCTCCGGGCCCGATCCAGGCCTGACGACCTGACGACGAACCTTCCCGCCGACCGACAGGCCGGCGGAGCGGCCCGCCACGCCCCCCGGCGGGCCGCCCTACCCTCAAAATGCGAGGAGGGGACGATGCAGCTTCATAAGACGCTTCGCGACGCCATGGCCTCAGGCGCGCTCCTCATCGCCCTTTCCGGTTCCGCTTTCATCGAGCCCGCGATCGCAGCGGATAAGGCGCAGGACGATCCCGTCTTCGTGCGCATCGAGAGCCAGGAAGTCGCTTATAGGCCCTCCGGCGAATTTCTTCGCGGCAGCCATCCCGTCGACCCCCCGCTTGCGAAGATCACGCCGGATCGCGCCTTCTTCATCATGAAACGGCAGGTGACGCGCGGCGAATATTCCGCTTGCGTCGCCGCAGGCGCCTGCCGGGCGCTGGACGAGGCGGGAGATGCGGCACTCCCCCTCGTCGGCGTCAGCTACGACGATGCGATTGCCTATGCCGCGTATCTGTCGGAAACGACCGGCGATCATTACCGCCTGCCGACGGACGAGGAATGGGCGATCGCGGCCGGCGCGCGCTTTCAGGACGATGGCCTCGGCGTCACGACCGATACGGACAATCCGGCGGAACGCTGGCTGGCAAGCTATGACGCGGAGGCCGCACGCGCCCGCAAGGTCGAGGCCGAACCGCGGCCCATCGGCAGCTTCGGTGAAAACGAGAACGGCCTGTTGGATATCTCAGGCAATATCTGGGAATGGACGTCGACCTGTTTCACGCGCCACCGGCTCGACGAAACGGGTGTTGCGAGCACCCATGAAAGCTGCGGCGTGCGCATCGCCGAGGGCGAGCACAGGGCCTATCTGACGAGCTTCGTGCGCAACCCGTCAGCCGGCGCCTGTTCGGTCGGCATCCCGCCCGCCAATCTCGGCATCCGGCTGGTGCGCGAAGAAACGACGTTCTTCGAACGCATCGGCGAAATCTTCGGCCTTTGAAACGAGCGGCAGACGCACCTCGCCCCGGCAAAGCACCGGGGCGCGCCCACCGCTGAGCCGAGCCTCAGACGTCGAGGTTCGCCACCTGCAGCGCGTTCGTCTGAATGAACTCGCGCCGCGGCTCGACATCGTCGCCCATCAGGCCCGAGAAGATCATTTCGGCCGCGTCCGCGTCCTTGACCGAGACCTGCAGAAGCGAGCGGCTTTCCGGATCGAGCGTCGTCTCCCAGAGCTGATCCGGGTTCATCTCGCCGAGCCCTTTATAGCGCTGCAGCGTGATGCCCTTGCGCCCCACGGCGAAGACGCCCTCCAGAAGCTGCATCGGCCCGAACACCGTGCTGTCGACCTCTTTGCGTCGCAGCCTTGCCGGCTCGTCGAAGACGGCCATCAGCGGCTGGGCATGATGATTGATCGACTTCGCATCGGCCGAACCGATCAGCGCCGAATCGAGGCGCACGACCTCCGTCACGCCGCGCAAGGTGCGCTGCAGGAGCACGCCACCGTCGCGCACCTCGCCCTGCCAGCCCTTTTCCGTCTCATCGGCCATGCGATCGAGGCGTTCTGCCGTTTTCGCGGCGATCTGCAACGCCTCCGCCGGCACCGCCATGCGCTCCGCATCGAGAGCGCCGGCAAGCGCCGCCTGCTCCACGACGGCACGATTGTAGCGCGAATGCAGCCGGTCGAGTGCGGTGCGCAAGCCGCGCGCCTCGTCGATGATGGCGCGCAGATCCTCGAGCGCCCGCTCTTCGCCATGGGCGAGCGTCAGGACCGTCTCTTCCAGACCGCCGCGGATCAGATAATCTTCAAGCGCCCGCTCGTCCTTCAGATACTGCTCGGAACGGTTACGCGTCACTTTGTAGAGCGGCGGCTGCGCGATGAAGATGTGCCCGCGATCGATCAGCTCGCGCATCTGCCGATAGAAAAAGGTCAGCAGCAGCGTGCGAATATGCGCGCCGTCGACATCGGCATCCGTCATGATGACGATGGTGTGGTAGCGCAGCTTGTCGGGGTTGAATTCTTCCTTGCCGATGCCGGTGCCGAGCGCCGTGATCAAGGTGCCGATCTGATCGGAGGAGAGCATCTTGTCGAAGCGCGCGCGCTCGACATTGAGGATCTTGCCTCGAAGCGGCAGAACGGCCTGATAGCCGCGATCGCGGCCCATCTGCGCCGACCCGCCAGCCGAGTCACCCTCGACGATGAAGATTTCCGATTTGGAGGGATCGCGCTCCGAACAATCCTTGAGCTTGCCGGGCAGCGAGGAGATGTCGAGCGCGCCTTTGCGGCGGGTGAGATCGCGCGCCTTTCTGGCTGCTTCGCGCGCAGCGGCGGCTTCGACCACCTTGCTGACGACGATCTTGGCTTCCGCCGGATGCTCCTCGAACCAGGTGGAGAGCGCCTCGTTGATGACCGATTCCACCACGGGGCGCACTTCGGAGGAGACCAGCTTATCCTTGGTCTGCGAGGAAAATTTCGGATCCGGCACCTTCACTGACAGAACGCAGGAAAGTCCTTCACGACAATCGTCGCCGGTCAGGGATACCTTCTCGCGCTTCACGATGCCGGAGCTCTCCGCATAGGCCGAAACCTGCCGCGTCAGCGCGCCTCGGAAGCCGGCGAGATGGGTGCCGCCGTCACGCTGCGGAATGTTGTTGGTGAAGAGAAGCACCGTCTCGTGATAGCTGTCGTTCCACCACAAAGCCGCCTCGACGGTGATGCCGTCGCGCTCATGATAGACCGCGATCGGTGCCGGCATCAGCGGCTTCTTCGACCGGTCGACATAGCGCACGAAGGCTTCAAGGCCGCCTTCATATTCCAGGAGCTCCTCGCGCACATCCGCATGACGGCGATCGGTCAGGCGGATCTTGACGCCCGAATTCAAGAAAGCGAGCTCGCGCAGGCGGCGCTCCAGGGTGTCGAAGTCGAACTCCGTCATCGTGAATGTTTCGGTCGACGGCATGAAGGTGACTTCGGTGCCGGTCATATCGCCCGCCTCACCGATCACCGCGAGCGGCTGCTCGGCGACACCGTGCACGAAACGCATCTCGTTGATTTTGCCGTCGCGCCAGATCTTGAGCTTGAGCCAGGAGGACAGCGCATTGACGACGGAGACGCCCACACCGTGCAGACCGCCGGAAACCTTGTAGGAATTCTGGTCGAACTTTCCGCCGGCATGCAGCTGCGTCATGATCACTTCGGCAGCAGACACGCCCTCTTCGGGATGCAGATCGGTCGGAATGCCGCGACCATTGTCCATCACCGTGACCGAGCCATCGGAATTGAGCGTGACCGACACTTCGGAGGCCCAGCCTGCAAGCGCCTCGTCGATGGCGTTGTCGACCACCTCGTAGACCATATGGTGCAGGCCCGACCCGTCATCGGTGTCGCCGATATACATGCCGGGTCGCTTGCGCACGGCATCGAGGCCCTTGAGGACCTTGATGGAGCCCGCCCCGTAATCTGACGGGAGGCTAATGCGTGGCGTCTCGGGTGTGTCCGTCATAAGCTTTCGAATCGGCTAGAGAGATGGGATTTCCCCTTATAGATGGGGATTGTGGCAACGCCAATGAAGGCGGTCCGCGATGCTTTTCGCTTTTCTCTTTTAAGCAACCGAAAGCTGCCCGTCGACAACCTCGATGAACTGGCCGCTGTCATTGACGGCGGCAAAGAGGGCCTTGTCGGTGCCGGTGAGAAAACTCTGCCCGCCGAGCGCCTCGAGACGCGCAAGAAGTGCGGCACGCCGTCCCTCATCGAGATGGGCGGCGACCTCGTCGAGGAGGAGGATGGGCGTCATTCCGGCAACGCGGGCAACGAGCTCCGCCTCCGCCAGGATGATGGCAAGCAGCAGCGCCTTCTGCTCGCCGGTGGAAGAAAGCGCCGCCGGCGCGTTCTTGGCGGCAAAGGTGACGGCGAGATCGGAGCGGTGCGGCCCGGAAAGGGTTCGCTTGGCGGCGCGGTCGCGCCCTCTCTCGGAGGCAAGCGCGGCCCGATAGGCTTCCTCCGCCTCGCTTGCCGAGCGGCCCGCCACCAGCGCCGCCTCGAAATCGCCCTCTAGCGCGAGCCCGGCGGAGGGAAAGGCGGAGGTCTCGTCATGGGAAGCAATCAGCCCGGCGAGGAGCGCCACCGTTTCCTGGCGGGCGAGCGAGACGGCGAGCGCCGCTTCGGCGAGCTCCGCCTCCACCGCGGAAAGCCAGCGCGGCCCGGCATCGTCTTCGAGCAGACGATTGCGGCTCGAGATGAGCCGGTCGAAGGCGCGCACCCGCGCCCCGTGCCCCGGATCGATCGCAAGCGTCAGGCGGTCGAGAAAACGTCGGCGGTCTCCCGGCGCGCCGGTGAAGAGCCCGTCCATCGCCGGCGTCAGCCACAAAACCCGGCAATACTCCGACAGGGCTTCCGAAGAGGGCGTCGTCGCCCCGTCGACGCGCACCTCCCGGCTTGCCTCCTCTGCGGAACGAAGCCCGGTGCCGACGCGCCTAACGTCCTCGCCGGCGGCGATATCCGCCGCAACGGCCCAGCCCCCGGCACCATCGGTGCGGGCAACCGAGCCGAGTTTTGCCCGCCGCAGACCCCGGCCGGGCGAAAGAAAAGACACCGCTTCCAGAAGGTTGGTCTTGCCGGAACCGTTGCGGCCGGTAAGCACGACAAGGCCCGGCCGGAGGTCGCACCCGACCGCCTTATAATTGCGAAAGTCCGTCAGCTTCAGGGAAGCGAGCGTGACCTGCTGCCAAGCCGCAGGCGCCGCGATCATGACCTCACACGCGCATCGGCATCAGCACATAGAGCGCGTCGCCGCCCTCTTTGTCGCAAATGAGCGTCGGCGATCCCGGATCGGCAAGCTCGAAACGCGCTTCGCCCGTCGTCAGCTGGTCGGCGATGTCGAGGAGATAGCGCGAATTGAAGCCGATCTCCAAAGGCTCGGCATCATAATCGACATCGATCTCGTCGGTGGCGCTGCCAGAATCCGGATTGTTGACGGTCAGAACCAGACGCCCTTCGGAAAGCGCCAGCTTCACCGCCCGACCGCGATCGGAGGAAATGGTCGAGACCCGGTCGACAGCGTTTTTGAAGACGTCCTTGGAGACGACCATCTCCTTGTCGTTGCCGGACGGGATGACCCGCTCGTAATCCGGAAACGTGCCGTCGATGAGCTTCGAGGTGAGCACGATCGAACCGGCGCTCAGACGGATCTTGGTATCGGAGAGTTCAAGCGACACATTGGTGTCACCGTCCTCCAGAAGCCGCTGCATCTCGCCGATCGTCTTGCGCGGAATGATGATGCCCGGCATCTCGTCGCTGCCTTCCGGCGCGGTCATTTCCGCCTTGGCGAGACGGTGGCCGTCGGTCGCCACGGCGCGCAGCCGCCGCTCCGGCCCCTCACCCGAGACGTGGAAGAAGATGCCGTTGAGGTAATAGCGGGTCTCTTCGGTGGAGATTGCAAACTGCGTGCGCTCGATGAGGCGCCGCAATTCGCTCGCCGTCAGGGAGAACCGCACCGGAAGCTCGCCAGGATCGAGGTCCGGGAAATCGGTATCCGGCAGCATCTGCAATTCGAAGCGGGCACGCCCCGCCATCAATTTCATGGTGCCGCCGTCGCCGGTCGTCAGCGAGATCTCCGAACCTTCGGGCGCCTTGCGCACGATGTCGTAGAGCATATGCGCCGGCACGGTGGCGGCCCCCGGCTGCTCGACCATGGCCGGCATCCGATTGGACACCTCGAGATCGAGGTCGGTGGCTTTCAAGAGCACGCCGCCCTCGACCACGCGCAACAGCACATTCGACAGGATCGGAATGGTGTTGCGCCGTTCGACGACGCGATGGACGGGGGTCAGGGCTTTCAGGAAGGCAGCCCTTTCGATCGCAACTTTCATACCGGCATTCCAGGAATTGGAGGGCCCGAAGCCACTGCGGATACGGGTGCATCGCAGCGGCGGGCGGTCAAATTGGCGCGCCTCACTGACAAAAGCAAGTGCGCGTGGCCGCTTGCGCGGAAGAACCACGAAGAGGGGCGCCGGCGGTGGAGAACACCGCCAGCGCCGGAGGACTTAATCCTGCAACAGTCGACGCAGGAGCTCGATCTCGTCGGAGAGCTTTTGATCGGCGCCGACGAGCCCCTCGATCTTGCGCACGGCGTGCAGGACCGTCGTGTGATCGCGGCCGCCGAAGCGCTTGCCGATTTCCGGAAACGAGCGCGGCGTCATGGTCTTGGCGAGATACATGGCGATCTGACGGGGCCTGACGACGGTGCGCGTGCGCCGCGCGGAGACGAGATCCTGCCGGCTCACATTGTAGTGGCGGGCGACGATCTTCTGGATGTCTTCGATGCGGATGCGCTTCGGCTCGCGGTCCCCGATGAGATCGGCGATCGCCAGTTCGCAGGCGTCCACCGAGATCGGCTGGTCGGAGAACTGGGCGCGACAAATCAGCCGGTTCAAGGCACCGTCGAGATCGCGCCCGTTGCTCACCACCATGCGGGCGATGAAATCGAGCACATTGTCGGGCACCTGGATCTTGGGATCGCGTTCGCGCGCGGCCGCCAGACGAAGATCGAGAATTTTGCGGCGCATCGCCGTATCGGGGCGTGCCATGCCGACCACCACGCCACCCTTGAGGCGGGAACGCACGCGCTCGTCGATCCCATCGAGCTCGCCCGGCGCGCGGTCGGCTGCAACGACGACCTGCTTGGAGCTGTCGAGAAGCGCGTTCAGCATGTGGCAGAATTCCTGCTGCACGCTGCGGCCGGTCAGGAACTGCATGTCGTCGATCAGGAGGATGTCGATCGAACGCAGCTTTTCTTTGAAGTCGAGCGCGGCCTTGTCGCGAAGGGCGGCGACGAATTGGAAGGTGAAGCGCTCCACCGTCAGATACATCACCCGCCGCTGCGGATGCAGCTTACGCGTCTCATGCGCGATCGCCTGCAACAGATGCGTCTTGCCGATGCCGACGCCGGCATGGAGGTAGAGAGGATTGTAGAGGGGAGGTGCGCCGTCGGGCGCCGTGGCCACGGCCCGGGCCGCGCGGAACGCGACCTCGTTGGAGGCGCCCTCGCAGAAACTGGTGAAGGTCAGCCGGGCATCGAGAGGCGAGCCGGCGAAGCGGTCTTCCGCATCCTCCTGCGCGGCCTGAGGCTGGGCCGGCGCGGGTTCGGAATGCACAACCTTGACTTGCGCAGGAAACTTGAGGGGGCTGCGCTTGACGACATCGACCCGGCGCACATCGCCATATTCGGCGTTCCAGAGCGCCACCAGGCGGTCACTGTAATGACTCTTGATCCATCCCTTCAAAAACAGGGTCGGCGCCGAAAGGCTGACGACACCCGCCGCAACCCCGTCGCATTCGATGCGCGCAAACCATGACGTAAAGACATCGTCACCGAGCTCCGTCCGGAGCCGCTTTTTGACGCGCGCCCAGGCTTCGTCCCAGTCACGCCGCTCGACGTCCGTCTCCGCCACGTCCTGCTCCTTCATGATTTTCGCCGCCTCTGCAGACATACTGCCTCGTCCTCCTTGCGCCGGGCGCTGACGCGCCAGGCCTTTCACCTCATGCACCCGAACCACAGTCACGACTGTGTCCAGGGCAATCCCACCGCTTTCCAGCCGTTGATCTGCCCGCGATGTCCAGCCTCGTTGCGGTCCCCCTCGAACCCTCCCGAAACGTTGAAACATGGACCATACCCTGCCGCCGTCATGGCCGCCGCTGCTGCAGCGGAACGCACTCCCGACCGGCAGATGAAATAGAGCGGCACCTCCTGCCCGACCCCAGCCTCCCCAAGGGCTGCCACAAGCTTTCCGGCAAACTCCGGATCGACCTGTTGCGTGGGAAAAGATTGCCACTCTGCTAAAAAAAGCTGGCGCCCCAGGGGCGATAGATCCGGGAGACCGACATAGGCCCATTCGGCACGCGTGCGCACATCGATCAGCACGGCATCCGACTCTGAGAGAGCCTTCCAGGCCTCCTCCGGTCCGACGTCACCCTGATAAGCCGCTGTACGCAAGACAAATGCCTCCTGTCCGCCCGAGCCATGACCCGGCCGCCAAAAACACCCATAAAAGGGGATCCCAGCCTTTTGGTTTTGACGGTCTTGAAAGACCGCCGCGACGGAGCGAACCCCGGGCGTAGACCCGCCCAGGCGCAAGGCGTCCACCACGCCAGGAAGGATTCCTGGCGCCGTTCGGCTTCACCTTTTGCTGAGGGCATTCGGGTCGCCCCGTCGTGGCGACCTAAAAACCACAGAGCAGAGGGGGGGGCAACCACCGAATCCGCCGCAGACGGAACGAACTAAAAACGACTCCGACATGACCTTCGGGAAGACCGTCCCAGCGTCGCGCCGCAAGCCCTTGGAGTCTCAGAGTCTTGGGCAATATGTGCGTTTTCGGCAACGGCTTTCGAAGTGAGTCAGAATCGTTGCCGCGCAATTGGGCTTGACTCGTAATCCGGTCCAAAAATCCGGGTCCGAGCGTCCGTCTTGCCCATAAACTTTTGTTAATGAATGGATAATTCTGACAGCGTGGCTCAACCAGACTCTGCCGGGAGCGTTCGACGCCGGCCGCAAAAAGGGCACTGCAGCGTCTCTTTGGCTGTGTGTGGAAAGCGGGCAAAGCCCGCCCTGCCATGTCATCTCAGGCGAGGCGACGCACCGAAGACGCCGCCAGGTTGCGTTCAGCCGAGGGCCTTCACGCGCTGTGCCAAACGCGACATCTTCCGCGCCGCAGTATTCTTGTGCAGGACGCCCTTGGAAGCGCCGCGCATCAATTCCGGCTGCGCCTCGCGCAGAGCGCTCTGGGCGGCCTGGGAGTTGCCCGAGGCGATGGCCTCTTCGACCTGCCGCAGGAAAGTGCGCAGGCGCGAGCGCCGCGCCTTGTTGGTGGCCGTGCGCTGCTCGATCTTCCGAGCAGCCTTCCTGGCCGAAGGTGTATTGGCCATATCAAGATCCGTTCGTTGCCAATTGAAGGGCTCTGTCGGCGCCGACAATTGTCGCTTCGGCCCAACAGAAAGCGCGGCCGTAAACGGCCGCGTTGTCGCCCGATGCTATAGTTGCGCCCTGCCCGGCAGTCAACGGCAAGCTCCACCTGCCGCAAACAAGCATTTTTACGCGACCTGAGCGACACAGACTAGCCCCGCCGTTGTAACGCGCATCGCCGGAGCAAAGGCCCGACTTGCCTCGCCGCCTCGGTCGCCGAAAACGAAACGGCCGCAACCGCGGCCGCTCCCTCTTACAGTTGCAGCGTGCGACGCTTCAGATGATCGCCTCGGCCGAGCCGAGATTGGCGAGCGCCCGCCGTGCCATCACGGCGACGAGGTTCGCCCGGTATTCGGCCGAGCCGTGAATGTCGCCCATCATCAGATCGGGATCGACGCTGAGGCCTTCCAGCGCATTGGCGGAGAAATCCCCGGAAAGCGCGGTCTCCGCCGCATGCCAGCGGAAGACGCCTTCATTGCCGGCACCGGTGACGGCGACGCGGACCGAGCCATCGCGATGGCGAGCCACGAAGACCCCGGCCATCGGATAGCGCGAGGCGGGATTGCGGAACTTGGCATAGCCCGCCGTCTCGGGAATGGCGAAGCTCACGCCCGTCACGATCTCGCTTTCCTCCAGCGCCGTCTCATAGAGCGCCGTGAAGAAATCATCGGCCGCAATCTCGCGGCTGTCGGTCGTGATCGTGGCGGCAAGCGCCAGCGCGGCGGCGGGATAATCGGCAGCCGGATCGTCATTGGCGATCGAGCCGCCGAGCGTGCCGCGATGGCGCACCTGCGCATCCCCGATCGAACCGGCGAGCGCGGCAAGCGAGGGGATCGCCCGCTGCACCTCGCTGGAGCTCGCGACCTCCGCATGCGTCATGCCGCCCCCGATGCGGACCCGATCGCCTTCGACCGAGATCCCCTTCATGGAGCCGATGCGGGTGAGATCGACGAGCACGTCATGCGCGGCAAGCCGCTGCTTCATGGTCGGCAGCAAGGTGTGGCCGCCGGAGAGATAGGCGGCATCGGACGCTTCCTGGAACAAGCGCCGCGCCTCTTCCACGCTGTCTGCACGCTTATAGGTGAGAGAATACATGGGCTTTGCTCCTATTCCGCTGCCTGCCGCATCGGCGCGGCACCGGCCCGAAGGGCCCGCCACACCTTCTCCGGTGTCGCCGGCATGGAAAGGTCGTTGTTGTCGATTGCATCGGTGATGGCGTTGATCACCGCCGGCGGCGTGCCGATGGCCCCCGCCTCGCCGCAGCCTTTCATGCCGATCGGATTGGACGGACAGATCGTCTCCGTGGTCGACACCTTGAAGGACGGCAAATCGTGCGCCCGCGGCATGGCGTAGTCATTGTAAGACGCCGTGATGAGCTGGCCGCTCTCCGCATCATAGATGCAGCCCTCCAGGATCGCCTGCCCGACACCCTGGGCGATGCCGCCATGCACCTGGCCTTCGACGATCATCGGGTTGATGACCCGCCCGAAATCATCGGCCGCCACGAACTGGACGATCTCGGTGTGGCCGGTATCGGGATCGACCTCGACCTCGCAGACATAGGCGCCCGCCGGGAAGGTGAAATTCGCCGGGTCGTAGAAGGCGCCCTCTTTGAGGCCCGGCTCCATCCCCTCCGGCATGTTGTGCGCCGTATAGGCGGCAAGGCAGACCTCATGCCAGCCGAGCTTCTTGTCGGTGCCGGCGACACGCACCTCGCCATCGGCAATCTCGATATCGCCCTCCGCCGCCTCCAGAAGATGCGCGGCGAGTTTTTTCGCCTTCGCCTCGACCTTGTCGATGGCTTTCGAAATCGCCGACATGCCGACGGCACCGGAACGCGAACCGTACGTGCCCATGCCGAACTGCACCTTGTCGGTGTCGCCATGCACGATCGAGACATTGTCGATCGGCACGCCGAGGCGCTCCGCCACGAGCTGGGCGAACGTCGTCTCATGCCCCTGGCCGTGGCTGTGCGAGCCGGTGAGAACCTCGATCGTGCCGACCGGATTGACCCGCACTTCGGCCGATTCCCAAAGCCCGACGCCCGCTCCGAGCGACCCGACGGCCTGCGAGGGGGCGATGCCGCAAGCTTCGATATAGCAGGAGAGACCGATGCCGCGGAGCTTGCCGCGCCGCGCGGCTTCCGCCTTGCGCTCGCCGAAACCGGCATAATCGGAGGCCGACAGAGCGGCGCTCAGCGAGGCTTCGTAATCGCCGGCGTCGTAATTCATGATCACCGGCGTCTGATGCGGGAATTCGCGGATGAAGTTCGTCCGCCGAAGTTCCGGTGGCGCCACGCCGAGCTCGCGTGCCGCCGTCTCCATCATCCGCTCCACGACATAAGTCGCTTCCGGCCGCCCGGCGCCGCGATAGGCATCGACCGGCGCGGTGTTCGTATAGACGCCGCGCACATTGCAGTGGATCGTCGGGATATCGTACTGCCCCGACAACAGCGTGGCGTAGAGATAGGTCGGCACCGAGGACGAAAAGAGCGACATGTAGGCGCCGAAATTGGCGATCGTGTCGATCTTGAAGGCGGTGATGCGGTTGTTCGCGTCGAAGGCCATTTCCGCGACCGTGACATGGTCGCGGCCATGCGCGTCGGTCAAAAACGCCTCAGACCGGTCGCCCGTCCATTTCACCGCAAGACCCGTCTTGCGCGCCGCCCACAGGCAGGCGACCTCTTCCGGGTAGATGAAAATCTTGGAGCCGAAGCCGCCGCCGACATCCGGCGCGATCACCCGCAATTTGTGTTCGGGCGCCACATTGTAGAAGGCGGAGAGAACGAGCCGCGCCACATGCGGGTTCTGCGACGTCGTCCACAAGGTGAAATGGTCGTCCGCCGCGTCGTATTGGGCGAGCGCCGCCCGCGGCTCCATGGCGTTCGGAACGAGGCGGTTGTTGACGATCTCCATGCGGGTGACATGGGCAGCCTCCGACAAAGCCTTGTCGGCTGCGGCCTTGTCGCCGATCTCCCAATCGTAGATCAGGTTGCCCTTCGCCTCGGGATGAAGCTGCGGGACGCCCTCCCCCAAAGCCTTCGCCGGATCGGTGATGGCGGGAAGCTCCTCCCATTCCACCGCCACGACATCGGCCGCATCGCGGGCCTCGCCCCGCGTTTCGGCGATCACCATGGCGACGGCCTGGCCGACGAAGCGCACCACTTCCGGCGCCAGCGCCGGCCATGCGCCCATATTCATCGGCGTGCCGTCCTTGGAATGGACCATCCAGCCGCAGATGAGATTGCCGATGCCGTCGGCCACGAGTTCCGAGCCCGTGAGGACGGCGAGCACGCCCGGCATGTTGCGCGCCTGTTCTGAATTGATGCCCCCCACCTTCGCGTGGGCGTATGGGCTTCGCACGAAAGCGACATGCTTCATGCCCGCGACGCGCATGTCGTCGACGTATCGTCCCTTACCGGTGATGAATCGCTTGTCTTCCTTGCGCGCGACCCGCGCGCCGATGCCATCTTGAGCCATGTTTCCTCCTTCGGCCGCACCCTTTTGCCGGACCCTTTGTCGGGTCTCTTGCGGGGCGGTCCGGATCCAAGATCAACGCGTCTATTCGGCGGCCTGGCGGACCTCGCCATGCATCTCCTGCGCCGCGGCGAGGATCGCCTTGACGATGTTGTGGTAGCCCGTGCAGCGGCAGATATTACCCTCGAGCTCGTGGCGCACCGTGTCCTCGTCGAGCTGGCCCTCGTGCCGGCGGATGATGTCGACGCCGGACATGATCATGCCGGGCGTGCAATAGCCGCATTGCAGACCGTGATGCTCTTTGAAGGCCGCCTGCAGGGGATGCAGATCGGCGCCATTGGCGAGCCCTTCGATCGTCGTGATCGACGTCCCGTCAGCCTGCGCCGCAAGGATGGTGCATGATTTGATCGCCTTGCCGTCGAGATGCACGACGCAGGCGCCGCATTGCGAGGTGTCGCAGCCGACATGCGTGCCGGTCAGCTCCAGATCTTCGCGCAGAAAGTCCACGAGGAGGCGGCGATCTTCCACCTCCTTGGAGACCTGACGGCCATTCACCGTCATCGTCACAGTGACCATTGAAACCCTCCCTATGAGTTTTGTTATGGGGGCGTGTCGCCCGTTATTCAGATCGCGGCCGGCAATGCGGCCGCGATCTTAAAGAATCGCCCAGAGCACGATCAGGACGAGGATCGCGATAAAGCCCCAGACCATGGGCCCGCCGAGGAACCCGCCGGCGGCGCGTTCTTCGACCGCCTCCTCGGCCTCTTCAGCGGCATGCTCCAGCTCGTGGGCGGCATGCGAAAACGCCGATTCATGCTCGCCCTCGCGCCTGGCCTCGCTGCTGGTACCGGTGGCGGTCTCTTGGCCGCCCACTTCCGGCACGCCTGTCGCGAGCGGCGGCACGGTGGCCCCGGGGATCGCAGCCGTGCCGGCAGGCTCTGAGAGCACGGCTTCATCGGCCGTGCCGGCAGCCGGCGCCGCCTCATCGGCTTTGATGGTGTGCCCGCCGGCCTTTTCGGCGAGGCAGGAGAAAAATTGATCGGCGAGCTTCTTGGCGGTGGATCCCACGAGGCGATTGCCGAGCTGGGCGAGCTTGCCGCCCACCTGCGCATCGGCGTCATAGGTCAGGATCGTCGTCTCGCCCTCTTCGGCAAGGCGCACATCGGCTGTTCCCTTGGCAAAGCCAGCGACCCCGCCCTGGCCTTCGCCAGCGATCCGGTAGCTCTCGGGAGGCTTCACATCCTGCAGTTCCACCGTGCCGTTGAAGGTCGCCTTCACCGGTCCGATCTTCGTCGTCACCCGCGCGGACAGGCCGCCGGTTTCGGTCTCATGGAGTTCTTCGCAGCCGGGCAGGCATTCGCGCAGCACGTCCGGATCGTTGAGCAGCGCCCAGACCTTCTCTCGCGGCGCCGTGATCACGTATTCACCGGTGAGTTTCATACTGCCTCCCTACGCCCCCTTGTTGATTGCGTTCGATTGTGCACACAGGCCCATTCATACTCAACTGGCAAACAAACCCCGGCAAAGGCTATTTGATGGCAAGACCGGAGACGACAAGGCCGGAGACAACAAGGGACCTCATGCCACTCAGCCAACTGCCCGCGCCGCTCGATACGCTCATGACGATCGCGATCGCTGCCGGGGAGGCCATTCTCGAAATCCATGACGGCGACCTCGCCGTGGAGAAGAAGGCCGATTCATCACCCGTATCCGCAGCGGATCGGGCGAGCGAAAAGCTCATCACCGAAAGATTGCGCCACCACTTTCCCGACATCCCGATCGTCGCCGAAGAGGCCTGCTCGGAATTCGGACCGCCCGAATGCGGCTCCCGTTTCTTCCTCGTCGATCCGCTTGACGGAACGAAGGAATTCCTGAGCGGCAGCGGCGAATTCACCGTCAACATCGCCCTCGTCGAGGACGCACACGCGGTCGCCGGCGTCGTCTACGCCCCGGTGCTCGGCAAGTTCTTCTGCGGCCTCAAACAGGAGGCCTGGCGCGGCGAGGTGGAGCGGCCGTCGGGGATCGTCACCGACCTGCAGACGATCGCCATCCGCCCCGTCCCGGAAACGCCGATCGCGGTCGCGAGCCGCTCGCACATGTCGCCGGAGACGGCCGCATTTCTCGACCGTTTCGAAGCCGCGGAGACGCGCTCGATCGGCTCTTCGCTCAAATTCTGCCTGCTTGCGGCGGGCGAGGCCGATTTCTACCCTCGCCTCGGCCCGACCATGCAGTGGGACACGGCGGCCGGCCAGGCGGTGCTGGAGGCGGCCGGCGGCCAGGTTCTGAACCTCGATGGCACGCCCTTTCTCTATGGTCGCGAACACGAAGGCGGGCCCCGCCCTTTCCAGAACCCCTATTTCCTGGCGATCGGCGACCCGACGCTCACAGAAACTCTGATCGGCAATCGTGCAGACTGACACCCTTCCGGACGACGCCACCTTTCAGCCGCGGGTGCTCGCAAGCCGCGGCCACGAGGATTACGCGCTTCTCGACAGCGGCAACGGCCGCAAGCTCGAGCGCTTTGGGCCGATGCTGCTCGACCGGCCGGAGGAGCAGGCGATGTGGGCGCCTTCTCTCCCCGAGAAACAATGGCAGCGGGCAGACGCCGTCTTCACCGGCGACGTGGAAGAGGAAGGCGCCGGACGCTGGCGGCAGAACGCCAGCGAGACGGAATGGACGTGCCGTCACGGCGCGCTCGCCTTCACCTGCCGCCTGACATCCTTCCGCCATGTCGGCGTCTTCCCCGAACACGCCGTGCATTGGGATTTCGTCGAAGAGCGGCTCAAGGGGCTTGAGGCGCCGAAACTCCTCAATCTCTTCGGCTATACCGGCATCGCCTCGCTCGTCGCCGCGCAGGCCGGCGCCCAGGTCACCCATGTCGACGCCTCCAAAAAAGCGATCGCCTGGGCGCGCGAAAACCAGGCGCTTTCCGGGCTCGATGACAAGCCGATCCGCTGGCTCCTCGACGACGCCGGCAAGTTCGCCGCCCGCGAGGTGCGCCGCGGCAATCTCTATGACATGATCCTGCTCGATCCGCCGAAATACGGCCGCGGGCCGAAGGGCGAGACCTGGCATCTGTTTGAGGATCTGCCGGAGATGCTGAAACTCTGCGCCCAGTGCCTGAAGCCCGGGGGAACGCTGATCCTGACGGCTTATGCCATCCGCGCCTCCTATCTCGCTTTGCACCAGCTTTCGGCCGATATCGTCGGCGGCAGGGTCACGTCCGGCGAAATGGCGCTCCTTGGCGAAGGCCGCGCCAAGGCCTTGCCCACGGCCCTATATTGCCGGGCGGAGAAACCACAATGAACGAAGCCGAGGAAGAGTGGCGCCCAGGCTTTCACCGCGTCACCAGCCCGTCGAACCCCATCGTCAAACAGCTCTCGGCCCTTTCGGCCAAGAAGAAGGAGCGGGACCGCACCGGCCTCTTTCTCGGCGAAGGCCTGAAGCTCGTGCGCGACGCGCTGGAGACGGGATTTCGCGTCCACGATTTCATCGCCTCTGCGGAGAGCCTGCAGGAGGGCGCGGTTGCCGACACCGCCGCCGCCGTCAAAGGCGCAGGAGGACGGGTTCTTTCCGTCAGCCGCCCGGTGCTGGAAAAGCTCTCCCGCCGCGACAACCCGCATTCCGTCATCGGCGTCTTCGAGCAGAGGCTGGCGCCCCGCAAGGAGATCGGCCGCGAAGGCCTGTGGATCGGGCTCGACCGCATCCGCGATCCCGGCAATCTCGGCACCATCTTGCGCACGGCGGATGCGGCAGGCGTCGCGGGCGTCGCACTCATCGGCGAATGCTGCGATCCGTTTTCCCTGGAAACGGTACGCGCTTCCATGGGCTCCTTCTTCCACGTGCCGCTGGCCACCGCCGACGAGGCAGCCTTCCTCGCCGCGGCAAAGGCCAATTCGGCGCGCCTCCTCGGCACGCATCTTTCGGCCACAGAGGATTTCCGCAAGGCGGATTATGCGCCGCCACTCGTCCTCGTCATGGGCAATGAGCGCCAGGGTCTGACCGATGCGCTCGCCGAAAGCTGCGACAGCCTTTTGCGCATCCCGATGCGCGAGGGAGCGGATTCGCTCAACCTCGCCGTCGCCACCGGCTTGATGATCTACGAGGCGCTGAAGCACCCACGAAACGCCGCGACCTTGGCAAAAGCTCAACCTTTACGAAGTACGGGCCGTTGATGGCCGCATGCCGTCGAGACTATATGTGTCCGCAACCCGCGCTTCTCGCCTGAGAAGCCACACGCCTGGCAGGAGTTGAACGTGCAACCACCGAGCGAACCGACCCGCCTCGTCACCGTTTTCGGGGGCTCTGGCTTTCTGGGCCGTCATGTCGTGCGTGCCCTTGCACTGCGCGGCTGGCGCATCCGCGTCGCCGTGCGGCGCCCCGATCTCGCCTTCCACCTGCGCCCGCTCGGCTCGGTCGGGCAGATCGTCCCGATGCAGGCGAATTTGCGCTATCCCTGGTCGGTGGAACGCGCCCTTGATGGGGCCGACGCCGCGGTCAATCTGGTCGGCATTCTCTACCAGGGCGGGGCCCAGAACTTCGACGCCGTGCAGGCGAAAGGTCCGCGCACCATCGGCGAAGCGGCCAAGGCCGCAGGCGTCGACGACATCGTCCATGTCTCCGCCATTGGCGCCGACGCGAACTCCGACATCCCCTATTTCCGCAGCAAGGCGGAAGGCGAAGCGGGGCTGCGCGAACACCGGCCGGAAACCGTCGTCATGCGCCCGTCGATCGTCTTCGGGCCGGAAGACGAGTTCTTCAATCGCTTTGCCGGCATGGCGGCGATGTCTCCGATCCTGCCGATCATCGGCGACGGCAGCTCGCGCTTTCAGCCGGTCTTCGTCGGCGATGTGGCCGAGGCGATTGCTAACAGTCTCGAAGGCAAGGCGAAGCCCGGGGCGACCTATGAGCTCGGCGGCCCGGAGGTTTTGACCTTCCGCGAATGCATGGAGCTCATGCTGAAAGTCATCAACCGCCGTCGCAAGATCGTGTCGATCCCCTTCAGTGTCGCCAAGCCGATGGGCCGCATCATGAGCAAACTGCCTTCGCCGCCCCTCACCTACGATCAGGTGCGTCAGCTCCGGCTCGACAATGTCGTCTCGGAAGAGGCGAAAGCGGAAGGCCGCACGCTCGAAGGCCTCGGCATCGATCCTGCCGCGCTGGAGCTCATTCTCCCGACCTACCTCGTGCGCTTCCGCGACCACGGGCAGTTCGCCGAGAAGCATCCCGTCTGAGGCAGGGTCGGAGCGCGAAACGCGACCAAGCCGCGCTTCGAAGTCATTCAGAACGTTGAAGCGGCGGGGCGAGCTCCCGCCCGCGCCGCAGAGATCAGACGAAGAGATCAGGCGCAGAGATCAGCCCCAGAGCCAGAGCCCGATGAGGCCCGCCGTGCCGACGGCGATGCGCCACCAGGCAAATGGCGTAAAGCCATGGCGGGAGACGAAGTCGAGCAGGCTGCGCACCACGACGAGGGCCGCCGCGAAAGCGAAGACGAAGCCGACGCCAATGATCACCGCATCGTCGACCGACAAGAGCGCGCGATTCTTGAAGAGATCGTAGGCGAAAGCGCCGGCCATCGTCGGCATGGCGAGAAAGAACGAAAATTCCGCCGCCGAACGCTTGTCGCAGCCCATCAGAAGCGCACCGGCAATGGTCGCACCGGAGCGCGAAACACCCGGGATCATCGCAAGACACTGGAACACGCCGATCTTGAAGGCGAGCCCCGGCGGATACCGCATCGCGTCATGATGGACCGGCTTCAGGTCCAGCCGATCGATGAACGCGAGAATGATGCCACCCACAATTAGGGTGATACATATCAACACCGGCGTCTCGAATAAGACATTCTTAATAAAATCGTGCGCGATGGCACCTATGACTGCGGCCGGCAGGAAAGCGAGGAGGATCGCGATGACGAAGCGCCTTGCATCGGGGCTCGTCGGAAGCTGTGTCGCCACGCGCCACAACCGCCCGAAATAGACCGACAGAATGGCCAGGATGGCGCCGAGCTGGATAAGCACTTCGAAGGTCTTGCCCGTCGATTCGAAGCCCAGAAAATGCCCGGCGAGCAGAATGTGCGCTGTCGATGAAACCGGAATGAACTCCGTCAACCCTTCGATCAAACCGAGGAAAGCGGCATCAAAGATGGTTCCGATATCCAAGCTCTTTCCTTTCCCGCATAGGCGATCGCCCAACCTTCGCCCGATTGCGCCGCCATGGCACAAGGGCGCTCGCGAATCGTCGCGAGCGTGCGGCTCCTACCATGCCGCAATGAGCGTTCCCATTTCCTTTCACCAGTTTGATAGCCAGCCCCGCTGATGATCCGGCTTTACCACCATCCGTTGTCCGTTCCCTCCCGCTTCATCCGTTTGGCGGTGGGGGAATGCGATCTCAATTGCGAGTTGATCGAGGAGCGCCCGTGGGAGCGCCGTGAGGGATTTCTTCTGATGAACCCGGCGGGCACGCTGCCGGTGATGCAGGAAGACAACGGCCCGCCGATCGTCGGCGCCTGGCCGGCATCTGAATATCTCGACGAGACCCGCGGCTTTGCCCTCGACGAACACCGGCTTCTGCCGGCAAGCGCCGATGGCCGCGCCGAGGTGCGCCGGCTTCTCGACTGGTTTCTCGGAAAGTTCGATCCCGAGGTGACGGTCTACCTCGCCGAAGAGCGGGTCATCAAACGCGAGATGTCTCGGCTCGGCATGGATTCCTCGCCCGATTCCTCGCTTCTGCGCGCCGGCCGGGCTAATATCCGCATGCACCTGCGCTATATCGATCATCTGATCGTGGAACAGAGCTGGCTTGCCGGCGACCGCATGAGCTACGCGGATCTCGCCGCCGCCGCGGCGCTTTCCGTGGCCGATTTTCTGGGTGAGGTGCCCTGGCAGGAATATGAGGAAGTCAAGGATTGGTACGCGAGGATCAAATCGAGACCGTCCTTCCGTCCGCTCCTCAACGACCAGATGCGCGGCGTGACGCCGCCGGCCCATTACGCCGATCTCGACTTCTAGAGACGGAGCGCCTGAAGGCGTTCCTGGCCGAAATTGCCCGTGACGAAGGCTTCACCTCCCTCGGCGTGACGCATCCGGACGGGCTCGGAGGCGCCGGCAAGCGCCTCGGCGTCTGGATCGACGAAGGCCGCCACGGCAGCATGGAATGGATGCCGGAAACGGCGGACCGGCGCGCCGATCCACGCCGCATCTTCCGCGATGTTCGCTCCGTCGTCATGCTCGGCATGAATTACGGCCCCGAAGGCGATCCCCTCGCCACGCTCGCGGAACGGCAGAAGGCGACGATCTCCGTCTATGCCCGCAACCGCGATTACCACGACCTCATCAAGGGCGCGATGAAGCGCATCGGCTCGCGGTTTGCCGCCGAAGCGCGCCGCCGCAATCTCCCCGACGAGATCAAAGTGTTTGTCGACACCGCCCCCGTCATGGAAAAGCCGCTGGCGGCCGCCGCCGGCATCGGCTGGCAGGGCAAGCACACCAATCTCGTCTCGCGCGACCACGGCTCCTGGCTTTTTCTGGGCGCGATCTTCACCGCCGCCGAGCTTCCCGCAGATCCCGCGGAGACGGACCATTGCGGCTCGTGCCGGCGCTGCCTCGAGGCCTGCCCGACGAACGCCTTCCCGGCGCCCTACCAGCTCGATGCCCGGCGCTGCATCTCCTATCTGACGATCGAAGACAAAGGCCTCATCCCCCGCGAATTTCGCAAAGACCTCGGCAACCGCATCTATGGCTGCGACGACTGCCTCGCCGCCTGCCCGTGGAACAAATTTGCTGAAACCGCCTCTGAGGCGAAGCTGAAAGCCCGCGAGGATCTTCAGGCGCCTTCTCTGAAAGACCTCGTCCGCCTGGACGATGCCGCCTTCCGGCAGCATTTTTCCGGCTCGCCGATCAAACGCATCGGACGGGCGAAATTCGTCTCCAATGTCTTGATCGCGATCGGCAATTCGGGCGATGCGGAGCTTGCATCGGAAGCTAGGGCAAGGCTCGATGACGAAAGCCCGCTTGTGCGCGGCGCGGCGATCTGGGCACTCGCCAGGCTCGCCCCCGAAACGGCAGAGAGGGCACGGGCAGAACTTTTGCCGCAAGAAGACAATGCCGCCGTGCGCGGCGAATGGAATTTGCTTGGCGAGGATTGATGGATCTCTTTTGCTTTGGCCTCGGTTATTCGGCCCGCTTCACCATGGACGCACTTGAACCCGAAAGCGTCTGGGGCACGACGCGCAGCGCCGAAGGCCTGCATGCGATGGCCGCGCTCGGCGCCATGCCTCTCCTCTTCGACGGAAATGCCGGCGCGCCCCATAACGGTGCCGTCTCCGATGCGCTCGCCGAGGCGACCCATGTCCTCGTCTCCATCGCGCCCGACGAGACGGGTGATCCCGTGCTCAACGTCTTCGGCGACGCCCTGTCGGAAGCGGGGCCCAGTTCGATCTGCTACCTCTCCACGGTCGGCGTCTATGGCGACCACGACGGCGGCTGGGTCGACGAGACGTCGGAATGCCGGCCGGTTTCGACGCGCTCCAAGCAGCGGGTCGAGGCGGAAAACGCCTGGCTCTCGTTCTCAGAGACGACGGGCATTCCCGTTTCCATCGTCCGCCTCTCCGGCATCTACGGCCCCGGCCGCGGCCCGTTCGAAAAGATCCGCCGGGGCACGAGCCGCCGCATTATCAAGGACGGACAGGTCTTCAACCGCATCCACGGCGAGGATATCGGCCAGATTGCAGCCGCCGCTCTCCGGCAGAATGCGTCCGGGATCTTCAACGGCACCGACGATGAGCCGGCCGCACCGCAGGACGTGATCACCTATGCCGCCGAGCTTCTGGGCGTCGAGCCGCCGGAGGAAGTCCGTTTCGAGGCCGCCAATATGAGCCCGATGGCGCGCACCTTCTATGGCGAGAACAAGCGGGTCAAAAACGACAAGATCAAGAACGAGCTCGGCGTCACCCTCGCCTACCCGACCTATCGCGAGGGCCTGAAAGCCATTCTCGCCGCCGAAAACGACTGAGCGCTCTCTGCGGGCCTGCCCGGCAGGACGCCGGCTGGCAGAGCCAGCGTCTTTCCTACCGGCGCCGCTCCTGCGGCGCCTTTCCGCGGGCCACGTGGACACAGCCGTCGAGCGCGCAGCCCTGCGGCACGTCGAGATGCCGACCGAGCCGCCTTTCGATGCGGGTGCGCAAAAGCCCCGAAAGCCCCCCCAGAAGATAGAGCGGCTCGCCGTCGCTCTCTCCGCTGACGCTCTCCCCGCCGAGGCCATCGCCAAGCGAAGAGACGAGAGCCGTGGCCTCATCGGCGGCAGCTTCCAGAAGCGCGTCAGCTGCGTCATCCCCCACCTCCGCGGCCGCGGCGATCTCCGGCACGAGTGCCGCAAAATCCCGGGGCCTCGCCTGCAACAGCCAGTCCAGAATAGTCGCCTCACTGCCGCCGAGCCGGGCCACGAGCCGCTCGGACAGGAGGCTCTCAGGCGCCGCCCCGTCAAAGCTCTTCAGCGCGGCCTCCACCGCCCGACGGCCGAGCCAGGCGCCGGAGCCGCGATCTCCCCCGAGAAAACCCCAGCCGTCGCGTTGGATCGAGGTTCCATCGGCAAAAAGCCGGTGCCCGGCCGCACCCGTACCGAGGATGATGAGACGCGCCGGCTGCCCGCCGCTCGCTCCGACAAGTGCCGCATATCCGTCCGACATCGCTAAGATCTCAGCAAATCCCTCATGTGCGGCGAGAAAAGCCGTGCGCCGGTTGACGTCGACGAGGCCCGCCACCCCGAGGCTGAGAACCACCGATCCGCGCTGGGTCTGCGGCGTGGTCTGCCGGCAGAGCACATTGATGAGGGCGTCAAGGACGGCGATCGCCCCGGCAAGATCCGTGGAGGGATTGCAGGCGCCGCCTTCGCCACTCGCGAGGACCGCCCCATCGGGGGCGACAAGGCGGGCGCGGCAAGTCGTGCCGCCGGCATCGACTGCCAGAATCGTTCTTTCCATAAAAACCTGTTCCCGATGCCTTGCGATGCTGCGCCGACGGTCCGCGCTCAATCGCCTTCGACCGCCTTCATCGCCGCCTTCGTGACCGACTGCCGCACCGATTGATATTCATCCCAGGGATCGCCGCGAAGCGCCTTGAGCCGTTTCGGCAGATTTTCCACGGTGTAGGCATTCGCCGCTTTCACCGAGGAGAGCTCGTCCCAGGAGACCGGCGTCGCCACCGGCGCCCCGTCGCGCGAGCGCGTGGAGAAGGGTGCGATCGCCGTCGAGCCACGCTCATTGCGGAGATAATCGAGGAAAATCCGCCCCTTGCGCTTCGCCTTCGACATCGTCGCCACGTATTTCTCCGGCGCCTCCTCGGCAAGTCTCATCGCAAAGCCGCGCGCGAACGCCTTCACCTCGGGCCATTCGGCGCGCCGGGTCAACGGCACGATGACATGCACGCCCTTGCCGCCGGAAAGCATCGGAAAACTCTGAAGGCCAAGATCGGCGAGCCTGTCGCGGAGGTCGAAGGAGGCCGTCTTCACATCACCGAAATCGAGCCCTTCATCGGGGTCGAGATCGAAGACGATACGCTCCGGCTTCTCGACCTGATCGATGCGCGAACCCCAGATGTGGAATTCCATCACCCCCATCTGCACACCCGCAAGGATGCCCGCGAGATCGTCGACATAGAAATACTGCTCTATATCGCCGGAGCCCTCGGTGATTTCCACGCGCTTCATCTCCTCGGGAAAACCGCCGGAATCGTGCTTCTGAAAAAAACACTTCTTGGCGCGCCCCTGCGGACAGCGCACGAGGCTGAGTGGGCGCTCGGCGAGATAAGGCAGCATCCATTCACCGATCGCCGCGTAATATTCCGCAAGATCGCGCTTCGACAGGCCCTGGCTCGGGAAGACGACACGATCGGGCGAGGTGAGGCGCACGCCAGCAACGCGCATGTCGTCGCCGTCGCCTGCGGCGCTTGCGGCACCCGCAGACGACGCACCGCCCGAGCCCCGCTTCCCGGAGCCTTGCTTCCCTGGCTCTTGCTTCGACTTCGACGAGGTTTCGGCGTCTGTCGCCGCTACAGGCTTTTCGAGGCTCACTTTGCTGGCGTCCTTGTCCTCGCGCAGTCCCAGGAAAGAGGGATGGCGCAGAATGTTGTCGCCGGTGAATTCGGTGAAGGCGATCTCGGCGACGAGGGCAGGCTTCACCCAATGGGCGCCGCGCGCCACCGCCTTCGGCACATCGGCGAACGGAGGCGTCTTGCGTTCGATCGCTTTCAGCCGCGTCGACAACGCGTCGAGATCGTTCTCATCGAACCCCGTTCCGACACGCCCGTTGTAACGAAGCTTGCCGTCCTCGAAGGTGCCGAGAAGGAGAGATGAAAAGCCGGTGCGCCGCTGCGAAGGCGACCAGCCGCCGATGACGAATTCCTGCCGCTTCGTGCATTTGATCTTGAGCCAGGTCTTGGTGCGCCGCGAGCGGTAGGACGCATCCGCCTTTTTCGAGACGATGCCCTCATGCCCGCCGGCACAGAGCGCCGACAGCACCTTCTCGCCTTCGCCGCGCACATGTTCGGAAAACTGCACGACGGAATTTTTCGGCAGCGGCTTCAGGAGATCTTTGAGCCGCGTCTTGCGCTCGCTCAGTTTTTCGCCGGTCACGTCCTCGCCATCGATCTCGAGGAGATCGAAGGCGAAAAAGGCAAGATCGCCCCCCTCGCCGATCGCCCGCTGCAGGGAGGAAAAATCGGTCCGTCCCTTGTCGTCGAAAGCGACGAGCTCGCCGTCGACGAGCGCCGACCGCCCGCCGAGCGGCGCGAAAGCTTTGGCGAGCTTAGGAAATTTTGCCGTCCAATCCTGGCCGCTGCGGGTGAAGAATTTCGGGCCTCCTTTACCGAGCGCCACGATCAGACGGTAACCGTCATATTTCATCTCGTGGACCCAGCCGGCACCCGACGGCACGGCATCGACGAGGGTTGCAAGCTGCGGCGAGCGGAAGGCCGGCATCGCGGCCTTGGCGTCTTTCGTCCCTGCGCTCTTCTTGGCAGCCGCCTTGCCCTTGGAGCCGGTCTCGCCCTTGGCTGCCTTACTGCCTTTCTCGGGCTCCGATTCCCACACGGGCGAATCCGCGCCCTCCGCGATCGCCTGCATGCTGCGGCCGGTCGCAACACTGGTCTCGTGGTCTTTCAGAAGGGGATCGTTTTCGTCGGCCGTCTCGTCGCGCTCCTTGATGAGGAGCCAGTTCTCACGCTTCTCCTTTGGCCGCCCGCGCATTTTGACGAGCGCCCAGCCGCCTTTCATCCGCTCGCCGTTGAGACGGAAATGCAGCTTGCCCTCTTCCAAGCCCTCATGCGGATCATGGAGCGGCTCCCAGGTGCCGCGATCCCACAGCATCACCGTGCCGCCGCCATATTGGCCCTTGGGGATCGTGCCTTCGAAGCCGCCGTAATCGAGGGGATGATCTTCGACATGCACGGCCAGGCGCTTTTCGCCCGGATCGAGGCTCGGGCCCTTTGTCACCGCCCAGCTCTTCAGAACACCATCGAGCTCGAGCCGGAAATCGTAATGCAGGCGGGTGGCATCATGCTTCTGGACGACGAAGCTCGCACCCTTGGCCTTGCCGCGTTTGCCCTTCGGCTCCTGCGTTTTGGCGAAGTCGCGCTTGGTGCGATAGGTCTTGAGAAGATCTGCCGTCGCCATCAAGTCTCCTTAAGCCGATTTGCGCTGACGGCCGGACGAGCTGGAGGACTTCGCCCGGGACGAGGATTTGCCGGTGCCGGCCTTGCCGCTCCGCGACTTCGCCGAAGAAGACGACGTCTTCGCAGCGGACTTTCTGCTGCTCTTACCGCCGCTCTTGCCGTCCTCCCCGCTCTTCTCCAGGCTCTCTTTCAGCGCCGCCATCAGATCGATGACATTGTCGCCGCCGCGTTTCGGCGCCTCGTCATCGTCGCTTTCGACGACCTTGGGCCGCTTCTTCTTGAGCTTTGAGTCGATCACGTCACGCAGCGCCTTCACGTAATGATCCTTGAAAACGGCCGCATCGAAAGGCGCGGTCTTGCGCTCGATCAGCTCTGAGGCGACGCCCAGGAGATCCTCATCCGCCTCCTCGTCGCCAATGCCGGAGAAGAAGGAATCCGATTTGCGGATCTCCTCCTCGTAATGCAGTGTCTCCAGGAGAAGCCCCGTCCCGCAGGGCTTGATGGCGACGAGATATTCCTTGCCGCGAAGCGCGAGCTGCCCGAGCCCGATCTTCTCCGACTGGCGCAGCGCATCGCGCACCACGCGAAAAGCGTCTTCGGCGAGATCGTCCTGCGGCACCATGAAATACGGCTTGTCGAAATAAAGCGGATCGATCTCGCAGGAGCCGACGAATTGCGTGAGCTCGAGCGTCTTCTTGGTCTCGAGCTTGACCTCGTCGATCTCGTCTTCCGACAGGAGGACGTAATTCCCCTTCTCGTATTCGAAGCCTTTCAGGATTTCATCTGTATCCACCGGCCCGACACCCGGAACCACTTTCTGGTATTTCACGGGCTTGCCCGAAGGCTCGTGAATTTGACGAAAGGAGATCTTGGAAGACGTCTTCGTCGCCGAGTAGAGTTCGACCGGGATGGAAACGAGAGAGAGGCGCAGCTGACCTTTCCAGACAGGACGGGCGGCGGGCATATCGGACTCAACTAACTGATAAGACTCACGGACTTTATTCAACGCCGCGCCCGCAGGCGTTGTTCCACTGCGCATGCCCGCCCTGCGGCCACGGGAATTGGCCTGGAAAACCGCGCCTCCCGCAGCATTTTCACGTGCAACGAAGAAATCGCAGGAGAAGAAGCATGTTGAAAGGCAAGACCGCCG